>VAYC01000024.1 GCA_005885025.1 Actinomycetota bacterium
GTGAGGAGCTGCTCCTCGACCTGTGTTACGAGGAGGACGCCCGCGCCGAGGTCGACTTCAACGTCGTGATGACCGGCACCGGCCAGCTGGTCGAGGTGCAAGGGACCGCCGAAGGAAAGGCTTTCTCCCGGCGGCAGCTCGATTCCATGATCGACTTGGCCGCCGACGGGATCGAGCAGATCACCGAGTTCCAGCGACAGGTGCTGGCCAGCTGAGGTGGGATTCCCCTCCGAGCTGGCGCTGGCCACCAGGAACGAAGGGAAGATCCGTGAGATCCTCCAGATCTGTGCCGATTGGCCCGTGCGTTGGGCCATGGCCCGGGAGATCGAGGGCGGACCCGAGCACCGCGCGGCGACGTGGCCGGAAGTCCAGGAGACTGGCCAGAGCTACCTGGAGAACGCGCTCCTCAAGGCTCGGGCCGCGGCCCGTGGCGCCGGAGTGCCCGCGGTGGCCGACGACTCGGGGATCGAGGTGGACGCCCTTGGCGGTGAACCGGGTCCTCGGTCGGCGCGGTTCGCGGGGCCACAGGCGACCGACGCGCAGAACCTTCGTTTGCTGATCGAACGCATCAGCGACGTCCCCGACAGCCTTCGGACGGCGCGCTATCGATGCGTGGCAGCGTGCGCGTGGCCCGGCGGGCGCGAGGTGTGGGCCGAAGGCCTGTGCGAGGGGCGACTGATCCTCGAGCCGCGCGGCTCCGGAGGCTTCGGCTACGACCCCATCTTCGTTCCACAGCGCGAGCCGCATCGAACCATGGCCGAGCTCCCCCCCGAGGAGAAGAACGCCATCAGCCACCGAGGCGGCGCCCTGCGTTCCCTCGGTGAGCGGCTCCGAGCCGATCCCTAGCCGGTCTTCAGCGGAGGACGATCTCGTTGCCGGAGGCCGTGGCGATCCCGGCGCCGACCAGTGCCGGGGACCCCGGTAGAACGCGAACCGGCAGTTCCTCGTCACCCGGACCGAGCCATCGCCGGATCGCGGCCTCGTCCCCGTTGACCTCCACCCAGGCCAATCCCTTGGGCGCGGCCGGGTGGTACACGCCGGTCCTCCCCGGATGCATTGCCGGGGGGACGAGCCAGGAGATGAAGAAGGGCCGGGAGGGATCGGCCATCGCTTCCGCCAGCCCCGCCGATCGCCATCGAAGAGTCGTGCCGTCGGGCCGAACGCGAGAACCCTCCGAGGCGGTCAGGCCCAAGCGGTCGACGGTTTCGTCGAAAGGGTCCACCGCCACGCACCATCCGATGAGTCGATCGCCCTCCTCCATCGTGGAGAGCAGGTGCCGCCCCAGCACGCTCTGCGTCGCCTGCTTCTCATCGACCACTCCCAGCAGCTCGACGTAATTCGACCCGAGCGGCACGATCAGGTTCCCGGTTCCCCATCCCACATGGTGCCCGCCGAACACCGAGGCCAGCCCGAAGTCCTCCAGCAGCCGGCGAGCGGCTCCGTCGAGATCGCGAACCCCGAGCACGACGTGATCGATACGAGCAGCAGACACGCGGCCTGATTATGCGCCACGGTGGGGCGGCCCAGGCTCGCTCAGCGCGAACGGCGCTTGTCCCGGACCCGGTCGGGCGTCCCCCGGTCGGGGTTCTCGTTCTGGGTGACGGTGCTCTCCGACTCGGACACGGCGCGCAGCGCCTCGCCCACCTCCCTCATGCTCGCGTCGGCCCAGGCCACGTCGCCGAGAGAGAGGATGCCGACCAGCTCGTTTGCCTTGATCACGGGGAGGCGCCGGAGCTGATGCTTCACCATCAGCTCCCGAGCCTCGGACAATCGCATGTCGGGAGTGACCGTCACCGGGGACTTCGTGGCGATGTCACCGACCCTCACCGACCGAGGGTCCTGCCGCTCGGCCAGCACCCGGACGACGAGGTCGCGGTCGGTGACCATCCCGACCAGCTCACCGTCCCGAACCACGGGGAGGGCGCCGACATCCTCCGACTTCATGAGGCCCGCCGCGTCCGCGGCGTTCATGTCCGGCCGGACCGTCTGCGGCGCTTCGGTCATGGCGTGCCGAACCAGGATCGACATAAGGGGAACTCCTCGGATGGGCTCTTGTCCGGTAATTACCCGCCCGCCGGGGCCGGTACGCCGCCCGAACGCGTGATCGACCCGCTCCGGTTCGCCGGGAAGGGCCGGGGGTATATGGGTTGCGTGCCGGACATGTCGTTCGAGGGCTGGGCCGTCGACGAGCCCACGTTCTTGCGCGTCGCGGGCGAAGCGATCGCCGCGATGGAGGAGCACCAGGTCCCCTACGCCTTCATCGGAGGGATCGCCTCGGCCCTGCACGGCCGGCCCCGATGGACCCATGACGTCGACCTGTTCGTCCGTCCCGAGGACGCAGGGCGGGCGCTCGAGGCGTTGGGGCAGGCTGGGTTCGCCACCCAGAGGACCGATGACTTCTGGCTGTTCAAGGGCATCAAGGAAGGAGTGCTCGTCGACGTGATCTTCCGCTCCACGGGGGACCTCTACCTCGACGAGGAGATGCTGGCCCGCGCGTCGGTCGAGGACTTCAAGGGGCTGCGGTTCCGGGTAGTCGCGCCCGAAGACCTCGTGGTGATCAAGGCAGTGGTGCACGACGAGAAGACCCCCCGCCACTGGTTCGACGCGCTCGGCATCATCGCCAGGGCGGAGATCGACTGGCCCTACCTCGTGTGGCGCGCGCGGCTGGCACGGCACCGCGTGGCCAGTCTCCTGCTGTACGCGTTATCGAACGACCTCCCGGTGCCGCCCTCGGCCGTCCGGGCGCTCCTGGAGACGGTGCTCGAGGCGTCCCCCTCCGACCCGCCCCGTCTGCTCCATCGAAAGGAGTCGGCGTGACGGCCCCTTCGTCCAGGCCCGACCACTATCTGATGCAGCACGTGCGCGAGGCATTGGCCAATGACCCGCGGGTCAGCGAGCTGCACGTCGAAGTGACGATCACGACCGATCGGGTGTTCCTCACTGGCGCCGTCCCCTCGGAGGAACGCCGGGAAGTCATCGCCGCCGTGGTCCGGGAGCTCCTTCCCGAGCACCAGGTGAGCAACCACGTGACGGTCGAATCCATCTCTGGGGCACCCGAGGTCGAGAGGCTGGGATGATCCGCATCGCCGCGGTGGGCGACCTTCACTTCGGGGCCGACCTGCGCGGAACGCTCCGGCCCCATCTCGAGTCGCTCCCCGAGCAGGCGGACGTCCTGCTCCTGGCCGGTGACCTGACCCGTGTCGGAGACCCGGAGGAGGCGGCCGTCCTGGCCGAAGAGCTCCAGGACCCGCCGACGCCGGTCGTGGCCGTCCTGGGCAACCACGACTACCAGTCCGATCGTGAGGACGAGGTCCGCAAGATCCTGGAGGAGGTGGGCATTCGAGTGCTCGAGGGCGAGGCCGTGGTACTCGAGGTGGATGGAGGGCGCCTCGGCGTGGCGGGATCCAAGGGGTTCGGAGGCGGCTTCGTCGGGGCGTGCGGGAGCGACTTCGGGGAGCCCGAGATGAAGGCGTTCGTCCGGCACACGAAGGACGTTGCCGCCGGTCTCGAGGAGGCTCTCGCCGGGCTCGATACCGACGTCCGGGTGGCGCTCATGCATTACGCCCCGGTCGATCAGACACTCCAGGGCGAACGGTTGGAGATCTATCCGTTCCTGGGGAGCTACTTGCTGGGCGAGGCCGTGGATCGGGCGGGGGCAGCGCTCGCCCTGCACGGGCATGCGCACCGGGGGATCGAGAAGGGCGTCACCCCAGGAGGCATCCCCGTCCGAAACGTCGCGCTCCCGGTGATCCGGCGGCCCTACAACGTGTACTGCCTCGAGGATGGCCGCGCTGTCGGTTGACGCCCCCGAGCCTCAGGAAGCGGCGCGGGTCGCCGGCCTGCGCTACGTGAGCGACGCCTTGCCGGGCATCCGACGGAAGCAGGCCGGGCGAGGGTTCACCTACGTCGGGCCCGACGGGGATCGGATCAGCGACCGAGCCGGCCTCGCCAGGATCAAGTCCCTGGCTGTTCCTCCTGCTTGGACCGACGTGTGGATCTGCCACGATCCTCGTGGCCACATCCAGGCCACGGGCCGCGACGCCCGGGGACGCAAGCAGTATCGCTACCACGCCGTGTGGCGACAGGTCCGCGACGAGACCAAGTACGACCGGATGATCTCCTTCGGCGAAGCCCTCCCGTCGATCCGGGAGCGAGTGGCCGCCGACCTCTCGCTGCAGGGGCTCCCTCGGGAGAAGGTGCTGGCTGCAGTGGCGCGCCTCCTCGATGGGACCCTGGTTCGCATCGGAAACCCCGAATACGCGCGAGAGAACGGATCCTACGGCTTGACCACCATGCGGGACGACCACGTGAACGTGTTCGGGTCGAGGTTGCGGTTCCGCTTTCGGGGCAAGGGCGGGAAGCCCGTGGTGGTCGACATCAGCGACCGGCGCCTGTCTCGGGTGATCAAGCGTTGCCAGGATCTTCCCGGGGAGGAGTTGTTCCAGTTCGTGGACGACGACGGCGCGCTGGGATCGATCGACTCGGGTGACGTGAACGACTACCTCCGCGCCGCGCCGAGGCCCCCCTGACGAGTGGGACCGAGGGACTGCCAGAGGAGGAGGCCGTCCTGCTCTTCCTGGTTCGCCGGCCCCAGTCCCAGGTGGCGAGGCCGTGAAGGCCGTGGCCCGCAAGCTCGGCAACACCCCTACGGTGTGCCGCCGCTGCTACATCCATCCCGCAGTGATCGAGGCGTATACGGGCCGAACGCTGGAGGGAACGTGGCGCCGGGCCGGGGTCCCCCGGCAGAAGGCGACCGACGGACTGCGAGAGGAGGAGGCCGTCCTGCTCTTCATGATTCGCGGGCCCCAGTCCCAGGTGGCTTGAATTGGACCTGGGTTGACGCTTGACCCGGCGGGGTACAAGGAGACCGCGATGCCTATGGAGGTGTCCCCGGCCGGAGCCCCCCGGACCATTCGTCTGGCGGGCGAGCTCGATCTGCTCAACGCCGAGGAGGTCGAGGCGAAGCTGGCGCCCGACTCCAAGGGCCAAGGGGACCTCGTCCTGGACCTGAGCGACCTCGCCTTCATCGACTCGAGCGGGATCCGCGTGCTGATCCGAACCGCGGAGCGGCTGGAAGGAAGGGGCCGGCTGATCCTGCGTTCACCGAATCGGCAGGTGCAGGTCGTCCTGTCCCTGGTGGGAGTGGCCCATGACGGATCCGGGATCGTGGTGGAGGGTGCCCAGGAGCCCGAGTGGGGAACGGCGGTGGACCGGACGTTCCCCGCCGAACGTGCGGCAGTTGCTCAGATCCGGGCGTTCGTTCGCCGGCGGGCCCTGGAAGACTCCTTCGGGGATTGGGCGGACTCCATCGTGCTGGCAGTCTCGGAGGCTTCCGCCAATGCGGTGGTGCACAGCGGCTCGCCCCAGGTGCAGATCACCTGGCGGCCCTACGCCGATCATGCGGAAGTCGAGGTGCGCGACGAGGGCGTGTTCAGGCGAGACATCCGCTCCCCATGGGAAGGCGGTGGGAACCGGGGACTGCTGCTGATGATGTCGCTCATGGACCAGATCAGCATCACGTGTGGAACCGATACTCGGCCCGGCACGGTCGTACGGATGGTCAAGAATCGAAATGGGAGGCGGCGGATGTCCGGAGGCGGTTCTTCGGGTTCGGGCACCCGACGGTTCCTCTCATCACAGCAACGGGTAGCCCTGTGATCTCATGACGCCGAAGCCGGCGGATCAGAGATCGCAGAGGACCCAAGACTGGAAGCTTCGGTCGCCTGAAGCGAGCTAGGGCTCTTCCTCCACGATCTGCAGTCCCGGCATCAGGTCGGCCTTGATCAGCTTGAGGACGTTCAGCACGAGCGTCCCGGGATGGTACAGGACGATGCGTCCCCGGCCCTCGATCCGCTTGACTGCCTTGAGCAACACCTGGATGCCGGTGCTGTCTATGAACGACACCTCGGACAGGTCCAGGGTGACGTCGCCCCCGCCCTGGACCGCTGCGAGCAGGAGCTCGCCCAGCTGGGAGGCGTTCGACAGGTCGACCTCGCCCACGAGCCGGAATCCAGGAGGTGAGGAGGTCGGTTCGGCTCGGAAGTCGAGCTGGCGGCTCACGCTCGGGCCGGACGATAAGCCCCAGGGCACCTCAGGTGCAAGGGGCCCCCCTCTGGAGGTGACATTTCGACCCTGACCTGGGGCATTTCCGCATGAGGTGAGCCTGGCAGCGGGGTTGTGGGTATATCTGGGAGATGCCCACAGATCCCACATCGAACAAGAACCACGAGCGGTCACCCCCTTCCACGTCGAGGGCGGTGTTCCAGTTGCCACCCAGAGCTCAGGCTGCTCGGATGGGGCGGCAGTCTGTTCGCCATGCGCTCGCCGGAGCACCTGCTCAGGTCCTCGAACGCATCGAACTGCTGGTGAGTGAGCTCGTCACCAACAGCGTGACGCACGCCGCGCTTTCGCCGGAGCAGAACGTCGATCTGAAGGTGGTCACCCGCCCCGGCCGAGTCCGGGTCGAGGTCGCGGACCCAGGCTCGCATTTCAACCCGCAGGGCCGCCGGCCCACACCCGGCGCGGAGTCCAGGTGGGGCCTTTTCCTCCTGAACGAGATGGCGGACCGGTGGGGGGTAGACCGACGAGATCCCGGCAAGACGGTGTGGTTCGAGGTCGATCTCTAGCCTGGGTTTTGGAGGCCTTGGGCGGATCCGCTCGGTGCCACTCTCAGGACGAGGATCGCGAAGTCGTCCCTTTGTGCCTCCGGCCCGAATCGCATCAATGAGTTCTCCACGGCCTCGGCAATTGTGGCCGCCGAGAGGCCGCGGGACTGGGCCAAGACGTCGTTGAGGCGCTGTGGTCCGGACCGGTCCGAACCTCGGATCTCTTCGACCACCCCATCGGTAAACATCACGATCGTGTCTCCGGGCCCCAGGTCGACGATGTGATCAGACAGCTCGACCTCGGGCAGGACACCCAGCAGCATGCTCGGCTCCCCGGCCGTTTCCAGCCGGCCGTCGGCCCGAAGGATCAGCGGAAGAGGATGTCCGCCCGAGCAGATCGTGAGTCGAGCGCCGTCCGGTCCCGGCCGGAGACGCACACAGCACACCGTGCAGAATCGCTCGTCCGATAGCTCCCGGATGATCGTCTCGTTCAGCATCGCCAGGACTCGGCTGGGCCGGGCCTCGTGGATCGACACAGCCCGGATCGTGTGGCGGGCCAGCCCGGTGACGGCAGCGGCCTCAGGGCCCTTCCCGCACACGTCGCCGATCGTGAGGATCCAGGCTCCGTCCGACGATTCGAACGCGTCGTAAAAGTCTCCGCCGACCTCGTTCCCTTCGCCGACAGCCCGGTATCTGGCGGCGAGCTCCATCCCTGGGATCCGGGGGATCGAGGGCGGCAGCAGGCTTCTCTGGAGTGTCCGCGCGATGTGGAGCTGACGCTCGAACAGCCGAGCATTATCCACGACCAGGGCCGCGCGCCGTGCCAGCTCTTCGGCCAGGGCGGCTTCCTCCGCGCCATATGCTCGGTGGGGAGAGAGGGACAGCAGGCTGATCGTGCCCAGCGTCCGATGGCGGGCGATCAGCGGAAAAATCATCAGGGCCGATGCCCGTGTCGCGCGGAGCATCGCGAGATGCTCCTCGTTCAGCGCCACTTCTTCCACGATCCGGGGGGGCACGTCGGAAATGATGATTGGACGCCCGGTTCGAAGGACCGCGAGGATCGGGTCCTGGCGGGTGGAATCGGGCGGAAAACGCCGGAGTCCCTGGGCCGGCTCCGTTTGGCCTGGATCGGCGTGAGCGACGGCGATTCGGCGGAACGACCCGTCTTCCTCCAGAACGTCGATCACGCAGAAATCGCCCAGTGTGGGCACTGCGAGCTTCGCCACTCGTTCCAGCGTCGCCTCGTAGTCCGGGACCGCCGCCGAAAGGCTGGCCGTAGCCTCCGACAGGAACTCCACCCGGGCGTGGGCTCGTTCGGCTTCCCGTCGAGCCGCGAGTTCGGCCTGGTAGAGCTGAGAGTTGTCCACGGCGATCCCGGCACGCCGGCCCAGGTCCTCGGCGAGGATCAGGTCCTCCTGACCGTAGCGACGGTCGGTGTCCCCCGAGATGAACGACAGCGCACCCAGGATGCGGCCTCGGGCCGTCAGCGGGACCACGATGTGGGAGCGAATCCCGAGTTGGAGCAGCAGCCGCAAGTGCTCGCCGTCGCGGGCCCTGCCCGCCAGATCGTCCTCGGTGACCCGCTCGGCGAGGAGGGGTTCGCCCGACAGCAGTACCTTCCATACGGGGTGGGGGCGCTCCTTTTCCGGCGGGTATCGATCGCGAAGCTCCCGGATCAACGGCTCCTTCGACGGGTCCCGATGGGCCAGGGCGAGTTGCCGAAGGGATCCATCGCTCCCCAAGACGTCAATCAGGCACCAGTCCGCGAGGCGTGGGACCGCCAGGGTCGCGATCCTTTGGAGGAGGACTTCGTAGTCCAAGGAGGATGAGAGAACCTCGCTGGCCTCGGCCAGGAAGGCAAGACGGTCCGCCGCCCGCTCGGCGGCTTGCCTGGCTCCCTGCTCTCCCTGAAAGAGCAGTGCAGTGTCGACAGCGAGCGCGGCGCGCCGGGCCAGCTCTTCCGCCAGCTCCACGTCGTCGGGTCCGAAGGTTCGCTGGGGGCTCGTGGAAACCAGCGTGAAGCACCCCAGGACCCGGCCGCGGGACAGGAGCGGGACACACATGTAAGAGCGGAAGCCAAGCTCGCGAACGATGCGAAAGTGTTCTTCGTCCCGCGTCGTGCGGCGCAGGAAATCCACGGGCATCTCGGGAGAGAACTCCGAGCGACCCGTCTGGATCACGCGAACCGCGGGGTGGGGGCCTTCGGGGTCCGGCGCATACCGGGTACGGAGCAGGTCGGCCAGTGGCTGCTTCTCCGCGTCGGCGTGGACGGCCACCATCCTCCGGAGGCTCCCGTCCTCACCGATGACGTCGATCAGGCACAGGTCAGTCAGGAAGGTCACGGCCAGGCGCCCCAGGCTGTCCAGGGCATCCGGCATCTGGAGCGACCTCGACAGGATGGCGCCCGCTTCCGCCAGGAAGGCCAGCCTGACCTGTGCGAGTTCGGCCTGGTTCCGGGCTTGCTGCTCCGCCTCGTACAGCCGAGCCCGCTCCAGCGCCAACGCAGCCTGGCGACCCATGGCCACCATGAAATCGACCTCGTTCTCGGCGAAGCGGCGGGGGTCCTCGAACCGAAAGACCAGCCCGCCAAGCGGGCGGCCCTCGATCGACATGGGGATGGCGACGAGCGCATGGTCCGGAAGCTGCAGCATCGATTCGAGGTCGGGATACCGTTGGCGGCGGGCCGCGACCGACTCGAGCAGCACGGGCCTGCCCGTGCGCACCGCCTCTGAGAGTGGAAGGGGGGCGTCAAGCGGAAAGCGATGCCATGCCCGCAGCATCTCTTGCGGGTAGCCCGCGGCTTGCTTGATTTCCAGGTACTGGCCGTCATCGGTCAGCAGCGCCATCATCCCCGCTACGGCTCCGACGGTGGCCGCGGCATTCTCAACGACGATCGCGGCGACTTCCTCGATACTCACGGCTTCGATCAGCGCGGCGGTGACCGATTGGAGGGCCGCGGTCTGGTTCGCCGCCCGTTCAGCGGCCTCCCTTGCTTCCTGTTCGGCCTCGTACAGACGCGAGTTCACGATCGCCACGGCCGCCCGCTCCGAAACGAGCTTGAGGAGGAGCACGTCCTCCTCGGTGAATTCGTGTGACCGGAACGTTCCGGCGTGCACCACCCCCACAACGTTGTCGTCCATGATGAGCGGCACCCCCACCAGGGAATGCAACTTCCGGCGAAGGAACTCGCTGTAGGGCTTGGCCTTTCGAAGGTCGGGAACGATCCGAGGGGTCCGCTCGGCGGCGATCCGCCCCGCCACTCCTTTGCCCAGCGGAACCCGGATCTCGCCGACGACCCCTTCTTCCTCCCCGACGGTGGCCCGGATCGCCAGGTTCTTCCCGTCCGGTGTCGGCAGGAGCAAGGTGGCGGTGTCGCTTCCCACGGCCCCTCGGACCGCTTCGAGGAGCTCCCGGAGGAGTTCCTCGAGCTCCAAATGCCGGAGCAAGACGTCGGTGACACCCTGGAGCTTGCGATAATGAGTGGCGGCCACCTCGTGGACTCGCCGGGCCTCTTCCTGAGCCTGGATCCGCTCGGTGACGTCCTGCACGATCCATCGCAGCTCTGCCCGTTTGCCGTCCGCATCTCTGAACACCCCGACCGTGACGGCGGCATCGAAGGCCGGCACGTCCGGCGGCTTGAGGTGCAGGGTCCACTCGTGGACCTTGCCCTCGGCGGCGATCTCCCCTAGTCGACCCCGAAAGGCTCGGCGCTCCGAGGCCGGGACGAATCCTGGAAGCTGTTTCCCGAACAGCTCCTGCTGGGGGAGCCCGAGGAGCGCCCCAGCTTGCATATTCGCTTCGAGGATCCTGCCTTCGAGGTCCGTGACGAGGTGCGCCGCCGGAGCGAAGTTGAACAGCTCCGCATAGCGCTCCCGAGCGATGACCGCCTCGAGCTGTGCCGCCGCCAGCTCTTCGTTCTGCCGGCGAAGCTCCTCCTCGGTGGCCTGGACTTCCTCCAGGGCCTCCCGAAGCTTGTCCATGACCTCCTCGAAGATGTTGCGATGTGCGGGCGGCCACGTGGTGGCTCCACGCCGCATCTCGTCCAGGACACGTTCGAGGTCAAGCGAAGAGTCCTCACGCGGCGAGGGGGCGTCGCCGGGCTTCCGTCCGTCGGCTGGACGCCGGTGTCCCCGCGGTGGGCTCATGATCCGGAGCTTCCTCTCTCCGCCCTCGAGGCGGGTTCCCGAGAGCACGTGAGCATCCTCCAGGGGAGGGCGGATTCGACGATATGGGGCACCAAGAGGACCGTCAAGGGTGGGGTGAGCGCCTCGGTGACATCTGGACTGGAATCGTCCGCCAGAGTTGCCCGACAGGGGCAAAGTGCGCAGAGCACCTCCAGGCTGGGGGCAACCGGTCGCCGAACTCTGGCTACAGGGGGTGGTTCGCTCGGTCGATGCTCACTACGGGGTGGTGCCCTAGGTCCCTCGAACTAGGTGATCATGGCTGGCGAACAAGACACCCGGTACGCGGCGTCGAATCCTGAGGCCGCGCCCCCGACTGCTGGACCGGCACCCAGCGAGCTGTCGCCGGTCGAGTCGGTCGAGCACGAGCGCGCAGTGATGGTGCTGCTGCGGCAGCTCTCCAGTGGCATGTCCGCGTATCGCCTATTCCCCGGCGACCTCGCACAACCGTCGTTCGTTGCTGCGGTCTCCCGCATCCAGGACGCCGCCGAGAAGGCGCTCGTCTGGGGTCCCTTCCAGACCGAGATCAATGGCAACCGGTTCACCACCGCGGCCGGCCCGGTGCCGTCTGACGACCGCATCGAGCGGCTGGCATTGGCCTTCTACCGGCATGGAGCCGAGCACCTGCTGGTGCAAGAGCCTCCCGATGCGCGGGCGTTGGGCGCCCTGTACGAAGCGCTCTCCCGGCCGGCGCACGATTCGGGCGGTTCCCAGGGGATCGGCACGGCGCTCCGAGTGGCGGGAGTCCAATCCATGGCCGTCCGCGAGGTCGCTCCCCAGGGCGCCACGGGACGTGGGGAGGTCGGGAAGGGATCGGGGCAGGAGCAGCGAGAGCTCTGGGAACGACTCGGAGAGCCGGACAAGCTGGCCCAGGAGATGGTGCACGCGGCCGGGTCCTACTCACCCACCGAGGCAGCCCAAGGGATCTTCGCCCGGCTCCGCCACATCGTCTCGACCCTGCCCGAGCGGGCAGTGCAAGGCGTGCAGCTCTACGGACGCTTGCACGAGGTGATCGCTCGCCTCCCGCAAGCCCTGCGGCGAGAGCTCATGGCGATCTTGCTGGGGCGCATCACGAACGACCCCCTGGCGGAGCGTCTCATCGGCACCATGACCGACGCGGAACTGACCCGCGTCCTGGTCGATCAGGGAGAGGATGGGCGCTCCGACCCGATGGACCTGGCCCGGCGGCTGGTCTCGCTGGGAGTGCGACGCGACGATGTGGTGGACCTGACCGCGGCGCTTCTGTTGGGGCAGGTCGAGGGCAAGACCATCATGACCGGGGCCGACCGCGTGGTCGAACCCGCGTCCGAGGAGACATCCCCGGTGGCGCGGACCGTTTCCAACCTGCTGGCACGAGGGCTGGTCAGCGCGAAGCAGGAGGACGTTCGGGCCCTCCGCGAGGCCTTTCCGGAGACGGCCGACGACCGGCTCCAGGTTGCCGTCGACGCGCTGTTCGACTACCTGCGCATCGAGAGCGACCCGGACCGGTTGGGCGAGGTGCTCGGCATCTGGTCGAAGGAAACGATGGCCACCCTCCGCCGGCACGACGAGGACTACCTGAGTCGCCTCCTGGAAGCCGTCGATGGGGCCCGGGAGGAGGACGTCCCCACCGAGAAGCGCTCGGTGGCCGAAGCGTCGGTGAAACAGGTGCTCTCGACCGAGATGCTTGCCGAATTGGTCTCGGTGTCGCAGGGGCTCGAGGATCCCGAGTCCACGGTTCGCATGCTGGACCTCTTCGGAGACACCGGGGTGGACTGTCTGATGGAGGACCTCGCACAGGAGCGCGACCGGGGGAGGAGGGCCCTCCTGTTGAGCGTGTTGGCGCACGTTGCGCGAGGTCGCTACTACCGGGTGGCGAAATGGCTCTCCGACCAGCGATGGTACGTCGCTCGAAACGCGGTCACGGTCCTGTATCGGTCGGGGCACGAGGAAGTCATCCCGCTGCTCGTCGAAGCCACTCACCATCGTGAACCCGCCGTGCGGCGGGAGGCGGCCCGGGGGCTCGTCGAGATGACCGGCATCGACGCGCTCCCTCACCTCAGGGCGTTGGCCGGCGACCAGGACCAGACGGTCCGGGCGGCCGTGATGGCCGCACTGGGAACCATGGTGAAGCCGGGTGCCTGCGAGACGCTGGGCAGCCTGGCTCACACGCTCAAGGACCCGGCCGATCGTCGCCGTGCCCTGGAGGCGCTGAGCCGCCACGCCAGCCCGGAGGCGACCGGCGTGCTGGAGAGATTGGGCTCGGCGAAGGGATCCCCGCGGCTCCCCTGGAAGCTGCGCCGCTACGCCAGAGACCTTGCCAAGAAGCGACAGGGGAAGAAGTGATCGCCAGGGCGGTCAGTCACGGGGTCGTGGAGCGGGCCGGCCAGTTCCTTCGTCAGCTCTCTTCGGCCCGGCAGGTCTTCGCTCTCTATCCGGCCGGTCATCCGAAGCGCCTCGAGGCGATCCAGGAGGCCCTGGACGCGGTTCGCCGGCTGCGGAACGAGCTGGGGGCAGAGCCAGTGCTGTTCGTCACCCGTCACGCGCTCTACCTCGGCCCGGTCCTGCTGGCCCGAGACTCGCTGTCACGGTACGGGCTGGTTGAGGCCTTCGAACGGGCGGGGATCGAGGCCATCGAGCCCAGGTCCTCGGTGTCGGAGGCCGACCTCGACAAGCTCGTCCGCATGCTCCTCGGTGAACTCGGGGTGGACGCCGAGTTCGAGGGTCTCGCCATCAATCGGGTCAAGCCTTCCCTGGATGCCCAGGAAGAAGACAGCGGTCAGTCGGTCCTGCGTCGCCAGTACGCTCTCGGACTGGAGATCCTTCGTCATACGGGGGCGTCGGTCGCGGCTGGGCAGCGCATCGACCTGGCGGGTCCAACTCGCCTGGTGACCGACCTCTCCGAGCAGGTCATGCAAGACCCCACGCAGGCGCTCATGCTCGCCACCATCCGATCGCACGACGAATACACCTACTACCACATGCTCAACGTCTGCTTGCTTTCGATCGCGATGGGGTATGCAATCGGCCTTCGGACCGATCAGATCGTGTCGCTCGGCCTTGGGGCCCTTCTCCACGACATCGGCAAGGTCAACGTACCGATCGAGGTCCTCCAGCACGTCGGCGCGCTGAGCCCGGACCAATGGCGGTTGATCCAGCGTCACCCAGTGGAGGGTGCCGGGATCATCTTCAGCACCGGAGAAAGCCTGACCCATCTCACGGCGGCCATCGTCCTCGAACACCATGCGGCGTACGACCTCACCGGCTATCCGGCGATCTCCCGCCGGTCCCACCCCTCCCTGCCGGCCCGCATGGTTGCCGTGGCCGACTGCTTCGACGCCGTGACCACGACCCGGCCGTACCGGCGCGCCGAGGAACGGCGACAGGCATTGAACATCCTGCTGTCGGGAGCGGGCCGGGGCTACGACCCCAGGGTGGTGCGGGCGTTCGTCCGGCTCCAGGGGCTGTTCCCGATCGGCTCTCTGGTTCGGCTCACCAACGGCGCGGCCGGCGTCGTGATCCGGAACCACGAGACGCTCCTGGCGCGGCCGAGGGTCCGGATCGTGCTCGATCCGAAGGGCGAGCCCTGCGAACCGTTCGAGCTGGATCTGTCGGAGACGCGAACCGACGGCTCGTTTCGATGGGCGGTGGAGCGCAGCATGGACCCCGACGAGGTCGGCGTCGACATGGTGGCGCTGGTCCTGGCCGGGGCGCTCGAGTCGTTGGCGCCGAGTACCGGCCCGCAGCCCGGGCTCGTCCACGAACCCGCCCACGGGGAGGTCGCCCCGCCCGGGTACGTGCAGCCTCGCCAGCCTCGGAGGGGCATGGCTCCCAGCCTCGACTGACTCCTCGCCCTCACCGTCCCCGGCGATCCGTTGACCGGGACCTTGGTCGTAGAGGAGAAATGACCGAACGGCAGAGGCGGCCGGCTTCGGGGGACCGGACAATCTGGCCTCTGTGGACATCGTGCGAGGGGAGCCGACGGAGGAAGGGGCCGCAGGCCCAGGCCTGGTGGACCAGGCTATCGAGCGCGCCCACGAGTGGGGCGGTGAGCTCGGGCCCTTCTGGATCGCGGTGTTCGACCAGTTTCACGGAGACGTCCGCACCTGGGCCGAGGAGGTCGGCGTGGACCCCCTGTCCCATGAGTTCACAGCCGCGTGGTTCGTAGCTTGCCGGGCCCTCAAGCAGGTGGTGGAGGTCATGCCGGCCCACCCATCCTTGATCCCACAGCTGAAGCGGATGGCCGACATCGTCGCCACCGCCGGTCTGTGGGGCGCCACTGTCGAGCGCTCCGGCGACCGCTCCTCCGCGAGCTGACCGAAGCCCTTTCTGAGACCACTTGGTCCAGTCGTCACGTTCTTCCAACGAGGCCTTCGTTTGCCCACCCACGCTGGGGGTATGCCCGAGAGCGACCAGGCAACGTGGGGACGAACATGGACGATCGCCAACACGAATGGGACCTCCTCGAACAGGCCCACCCGGCGACCTCGAAGAGGTTCGGCTTCGTCTGTGCGTGCGGGGAGGTCGTCGTCGGGAGCTTCCAGTCGATGCGGGAGGCTGTCCGGGCGGCTCGCGTTCACGCCGGCGGGCTCGTCCAGAGACCAGCCGCCTGACACCGAGCCGGTCCCATCGCTCAGCAGGACCCATTCGACCTAGGTCCAACCTTGGGCAAGTGGCGGTAGCCCGACCTGTCGGTCGAGCGGACACTCCGGGTCATGGGCAGGCCTCGCAAACGACCCATCAGGGGAGCGCCACCGGCGCAGAAACGAAGGATGCGCCGTTATCCGACTGGGCGGAAATGCGCGGTGTGCGGGGCCTCGCTGAGTCAGTACAACCCCTCGAACTACTGCTTCCTGCACCAGCGCCGGGCCGGCTGACGGTCTGAGGCAGTGCGAGAGGGGGGATTTGAACCCCCACGCCCTTTCGGGCACCGGATCCTAAGTCCGGCGCG
>VAYC01000025.1 GCA_005885025.1 Actinomycetota bacterium
GGAACTAGGTGCGCGACGAGGAGTATGGCCAGCGGTGGAACCAGCACATAGAGAGCAGCTCGCGGCCACTCAGAGGGGATCATCCTCAGGCCCATGGCGAGGGCCTCTTTCGCCCGGCGAGTGGAGAAGGCCAGGGCTGGCGTGACGAACGTCAGCGCGAAGTCCAGCAGGATCGCGACGGCAGTCAGGCCGAGATACAGGCCCAGGAAGGTACGACTCACCAACCAACCGACTCCGGCACCGACGGCGACAGGGGTGGCTATGAAGAGCTCGAGCCTGAAGAAGCGGCCGAAGTAGCCCCAGGTCCGGCGAAAGGCTTGGTCAAACGTGAACGGCTGTCGGCGCAGTCCCCGGAGAAGCCACAGCCGTTCAGTTCCCGGGTATCCGACCGCGAAGACCCAGATCGGGGCGGCAACAAGGCCGAGGGCCGGCGGAAGGAGGACCGGCACGGTCCAGACGATGAGCGATACGAGTGGCAAAAGAGGCCTCTCCACCAGCACGTGCACAGTCGATCGGACATCCGCCAGGAACCCCGGATCCTGTTCGGGTCGCCTGACCTGGTTCACGGACCATCCCCTGGGCGGTACTGGTTCGTTCGGCGCATCGCTGTAGAGCCCCGGGGCCGGGCTAGATGTGCCCGCGTTGGCGAGGTCCCTAAGACGTCGTGGTACGGGCGTCGAAGAAGGCGGACCAGTCGGCCTGCTTGGAGGCCTCGCCGTTCCCCAGGATGAACTCTTCCACCATCTCGCGAGCCGCGTCGTCGGAGAACTGCACCGGCGGCGACTTCATGAAGTAGGCGCTGGGCCCGATCAGCGGGCCGGCGACCCCACGGTCCAGGGCCAGCCGGGCGCACCGGATGGCGTCGATCACGATCCCGGCAGAGTTCGGCGAGTCCCACACCTCGAGCTTCATCTCGATGGTGAGCGGGACGTTCCCGAAGGCCGTGCCCTCCAGCCGGATCTGCGCCCACTTGCGGTCCTCTAGCCAAGGGACGTAGTCGGACGGTCCGATGTGGATGTTCTCCTTGGACAATCCCTTGCGGAGCTGGCTCTGCACGGACTGGGTCTTGGAGATCTTCTTCGACGTCAGGCGCTCCCGCTCCAGCATGTTCATGAAGTCCATGTTCCCGCCGAAGTTGAGCTGGTAGGTGCGGTCGAGCTTCACCCCGCGGTCCTCGAGGAGCTTAGAGAGCACGCGGTGCACGATCGTGGAACCGACCTGGCTCTTGATGTCGTCGCCGACGATGGGCACGCCCGCTTCGGCGAACCGCCGGGCCCATTCGCGGTCGGACGCAATGAACACCGGCATGCAGTTCACGAACCCCGCGCCCGCTTCAAGGGCCGCTTGTGCGTAGTGTTTCGCGGCAACTTCGCTGCCCACCGGGAGGTAGTTCACCAGCACCTGAGCGCCGGTCTCCCGGAGCACCGCGGCTACGTCGGCGGGTTCGTCGGCCGACTCGGTGATCTGCTCGCGGTAGAAGTAGCCCAGCCCGTCCAGGGTGGGGCCCCTGCGAACGTCGACCCCGAGCGGAGGCACGTCGGCGAACCGGATCGTGTTGTTTGGCTCGGTGAAGATGGCCTCGGCCACATCCTTGCCGACCTTCTTGCCGTCCACGTCGAAGGCGGCCACGACCTCCACGTCGGAGACGTGATACGGCCCAACCCTCACGTGCATGAGGCCTGGAACGGCCTTGCCGGGTGTCGCGTCCTTGTAAAACTCGAGGCCTTGGACCAGAGCAGACGCGCAGTTCCCCACCCCGACGATGGCGACCTTGATCTTGCCCTTCCCCTGGTTCATCTGGACACGCTCCTCTGCGGTAGCTGCTGAGCCTTGGGCAGGCGACGGGCATGGGCGCGGCGACGGGTCGGCGGCTCCTGCACCAGATGCTGCTCGGCCTTGATGAGGTCGTCCAGCCACTTGATGTCGTCCTCCGTGGCGGAAAGCTCATGGTTCATCAACGACAGCGTGTAGCTGTCGATTCCTTCCTTGAGCCGCTGGACGGATTCCCCGAGACGAGACCACCGGCCCTCCAGGAAAGCCCGGCGACGCTCCAGCAGACGGATCCGGGTCTCGGGCTTCAGGTACTTGAAGAACGCGAACCGCACGGAGAAGCCGCTGTCCTCGGTGGCCTCCTGGCCGGCTCGCTCCAGGAGCTCGGCGAACAGGGCCTCGCCCTTCTCGGTGATCCGGTAGACGTTCTTTCGCCGACCCACCTGCTCCCTGGGGAAGATCATCTCGACGGCGGTCTCGCGCTGGAGGCGCTTCAGGGCGGGGTACAGCGAGCCGTAGCTCACCTGCCAGAAGCTGCCCAGGGTGTCGGACAGGCGCTTCTTGAGCTGGTAGCCGTGCATGGCCCGCTCTTTGAGCAGTCCCAGGATGGCCAGCTCCAACATGCCCGATACGCTCCTATCGTCTCGATATATCGCCCGAACCTATCGAGCGGATATATCGAAACGATATATGCGGCATCGGCGAGTGTCAACCTGCCTGCCCGGCAAGCCGGGGAACCAGCTACAGGCTCAGAGGGGCGGAGTGATGGCGGCGGGCTCGGCTTCGGGCAGGACGATGGTCGGTTCGGCCACGACCGGACCGCGCTGCGGGCTGGCCAGGACCAGCACGCTGGCCGCCAACCCGAGCGCCCCGCACACGGCCCACAGGCCGTGGACGCTCCAGGCCAACAGGACCGCTCCGAGCGCAGGCCCGGCCACCCCGCCGAAGCCCCACGCCAGCTCGTAGATGCCCTGATAGCGGCCGCGGAGATGCTCGGGGGCGATGTCGGCGAGGTAGGCGTAGGCCACCGGAGCCGAGATGATCTCGCCGAGTGTCCAAATGGCCACCGTCCCGAGCAGGGCGAGCAGGCTGTGGGCCGCAGCCGTCAGGGCGAACCCGGCTCCGAACAGCAGGAACCCGATCCCCATCATCTGCTTGGGGGGATGTCGCATGGTCACCGACGAGATCGGCAGCTCGATGGCCAGGACCAGCACACCGTTCAACGAGATGAGCAAGCCGAAGTCGGCCGGGCGCAGATGCAAGATGCGCTCCACGTACAAGGGAAGCGTGGACTGCTGCTGCGCGAAGATGAACGCAACGAACGCCGACGCGGCGAACAGCAAGAGGAACGCCCTGTCGGCGGCGATGGTGACGTAGCCGCCTCGTTCCACGTCCTCCGACTTCGTCGTTCGCCTGCCCTCGGGAAGGGCGAGCAGCACCAAGAAGCCGAAGATCACGGAGGTGGCGGCGTCCATCACGAATACCCACAGGAAGGAGTGATCGGCGAGGAACCCGGCGACGGCCGCTCCGCTCGCGTAGCCGACGTGCCCAGCGAACCGCGTCAGCGCGAAGGCCGTGACCCGCTGGCCCTCGGGGACCACGTCGGCCATGAGGGCCCGGCTGGCCGGTCGCCACGTGTTGGTGGCCAGCCCGGCACCGAACGCCAGCGCGAGCAGCGCCGGATAAGGGCTGACGAAGTACAGGAGGAGGACCGTCGCTGCGCTGGCGAACATGGACACGGCCATCGTGGTGCGCCGCCCGAAGCGATCGGCCAAGTGACCCGCGATCAGGCCCGCCGCGGTGCCGCCGCCACCGAAGGCGGCCACGGCGCCGCCGGCCTCCGGAATGGAGAAGCCGCGCTTGGTCAGGTAGAGCGCGAGAAAGATGATGGCGAAAGAGGCGAACCAGTTGATGCAGTTACCGCAGAATCCAGGCAGGCCTCGGAAGCTCCCTGATGTTGCGGCGCATCGTCCGCCGCTGGGACTCGGCCACGCCACCCCCTAGCCCGGCTCCCCGCAGGGTACTCCAACGGGTGGCGGCGTCGCGATACCTGGAATCGGGGAATGCGCTCGAATGTCCGACCCGCACCTGCTCGCACCCGTAGACTAGCCGCCGGTCCTTGATCTGTCTGTGAGACTCGTCATGCTGCGAGATGCTATCCGGGCCGCCCTGCCGAAGGAACAGTTCGGCGACCATCTGACGATCCTCTCGGGCACGGGTCAGAACATCGCAGGCCTGGGGATTTTCGTCGCCGCCACGTTCGCGACGAACGTCTTGATCTCCCGGGCCTTCGGAACCTCCGGGCCCTCGGCCCTCGGGACGGTCACCCTCGCCACCCAGTTCGCCTTCATCGGCGGAGCGGCCACGCGGTTCGGCATGGACATGGCCGCCGTACGGCGGGTGGCAATCGACGTCGGAAAGGGAGAGCCGGGGCGGGTTCGAGCCGTGCTCAACCGCGCGGCCGCCATCGCAGCTGCCGTCAGCGTGGCCGCCGCAGTGGTGGCCTTCCTGGGAGCGGACGCGCTGGCTCGGGCCTTCGGGGCCGGCGCAGGAGGCAAGGCGGCGTTCCAGGCAGCCGCCCTGGCGCTTCCGTTCGTGGCCCTCGTTCAGGTCTACCTGGGCGGCACTCGGGGCCTGAAGATCATGCGGCACACGCTGTCCATCTACTGGGCCGGACAGCCGGTGGCCTGGATGCTGCTCATGCTGCTCGGTTGGGTCGTGTCGAAGTCCATCGGCATGAGCGTCCTGGCCTACTCCCTGTCGTGGGTCCTGGCCACGGCGGCCGGCTGGTTCGTGTGGCAGCGAGAGACTCGGGGGTTCGCGGCGTTGCCCGCAGAGCCGGGGGAGGTCCGCGAGCTGGTCCGGTACGGGATCCCCCGTGCCCCTGCGGCCGTGCTTTCGCAGCTGCTGTTCTGGACCGACTACTTCGTGTTCAGCCGCTACGCGAAGGGGCCCGAGCTCGGTGTGTACGCGGCTGCCGTGCGCGTGGCGCAGGCCCTTGCCCTGTTCCTGATCGCGGTCAACTACATGTTCAGCCCGTTCGTTGCCGACCTGCATTCCAGGGGCGAACGCGAACGTCTGGACGGCTTGTACAAGGCGCTGACCCGGTGGGTGGTGGCCGGGACGCTTCCGATTCTCCTGCTGCTGGCGGTCGTCCCGGGGCCCGTCCTGAAGATCTTCGGTGGACGGTTCGAGACCGGAACGACCGCGTTGCGCATCCTGTTGATCGGCCAGGCCGTCAATGTGGCGGTCGGCAGCGTCGGGTTCATCCTGATCATGGTGGGGCGGACGGGATGGGACCTGGTCGTCTACGCGGCGTCGTTCCTGGTCGACCTCGGCGTGGCCTTCGTCCTGGCCCCCCGGCTGGGAGCGGAGGGCGCGGCCATCGCGCAGGCGGTGACCATGGTCGTTTCGAACGCTGGGCGCCTCTATCTGGTGTGGCGCCTCGTGCATATCCAGCCGTTCAACCGTCATTACGTCAGGTTGGTGGTGCCCGCGGCTATCGGCGGGCTCGTCATGCTGGCGGTGCACCTCGCCATGCGACACGGAGCATGGCCGGTGGACCTGGTGGGAACGGGGGTGGCCGGTGCGGTCGCCTACGTCGGGGCCCTGGTGGCATTCGGCCTCGCTCCAGGGGAGCGGGCAGCGCTCAGGAGGGTCTGGGGCGCGGGTTCGACTCCATGAAGAACTCGGTGAACTCGGTGGCGCGTCCGTGGTCATCGAACTCGATCACGAACACGTTGGCGTACTTCGTCCGAACCGACCCGTCGTCGTTGTAGTACGTCGTCTCGCCTCGGACCACTCCCGTGTTCCCGTTCACCGCCAGAGCCTCGTAGCGGCAATCCCATGTGCCCGGCGGGTCGGGGTGCTCGGGCCAAGTCTTCACGATGGCGTCGCGGCCCTGAGATGGCTCCCGGAAGGGATGCGTGAAATAGCGAGCGTCATCCGCGAAGAGCGCCCCGATCTCCGTGGGGTGGTTCGAGGACCACGCGTCGACGTAGGCGTCGATCCATTCCTGCAGCTTCGCCGTGTCCACGGTGCCCACTCTAGCGAGTACGATCCAAGCCGTGGCGGATGACGAGCACACATACGTCGAGCGCAGGCTGCGCGACGCCGTAGTCATCTGGCTCACCACCGTTCGATCGGACGGCCAGCCCCAGACGTCTCCAGTGTGGTTCCTGTGGGACGGCGAGCGCTTCCTCATCTACAGCCAGCCCACATCGCGGAAGGTCCCCAACATCCGCGGCAACCCGCGGGTCTCGCTGAACCTCGACGGCGATGCCGACGGCGGCGAGATCCTCACCATCGAGGGCACGGCGGAGATCGACGAACAGGCGCCGCTGTCGAACGAGGTCGAGGGCTACGTCGAGAAATACCGGGAGCACATCAAGCGGCTGGGCGACGAACCCGAGCCGTTCGCCAGGATGTACTCGACGCCGATCAGGATCACGCCGACCCGCCGCCGCGTCTATCGCTGACGGGGTCGTTGCTCGACGAGGCGGAGGGCTTCGCGAACCGCTTCCTCTGGCGAGGAGACGCGAGGGAATGCTTCGACCGGGCGGCCCGCCTTCGACAGCTCCCAGGTCGCAAGCCCCACGACGGGGACGCCGATCTTGAGGGCGAACGCGATCTCGGACAGCGTGCCGAACTCTCCGGCCACCGCGATCAAGGCGTCCGAGGAGCGGACGATCAACGTGTTGCGAGCCTCCCCCATGCCGGTGGGGATCGCCATACTCAGATACGGGTTGGCGCCGCTCCGGTTAGCGCCCGGAAGGATCCCGAGGACGGTCCCGCCGTCAGAGGCCGCTCCTCGAGCCGCCGCCTCCATCGAACCGCCCAGCCCACCGCAAACCAGCACGGCGCCGGCTCGAGCCAGGAGCCGTCCCACCTCCTCGGCCTGTTCGGCGACCTCGGGCGAGCACGGGTCTGGTCCACACACCGCCACGTAGACGGGTCCGGCCATCAGCCCCACGTTCTTCCGACCATCGCCGCCAGGAGCGCGACCGCGCCCTGCTTGTCGAGGGGCTCGTTGCCGTTGCCGCATTTCGGCGACTGAACGCACGACGGGCAGCCCCGGGCGCAGGGACACAGCCGGACCGCTTCGAACGTCGCCTCCAACAGGCGGGCACCGGACTCGTGGCCGCGCTCGGCGATCCCGGCTCCGCCCGGATAGCCGTCGTAGATGAAGATCGTGGGCCCCGCGGTGTCCCGGTGAAACGGCGTGGAGAGCCCGCCGACGTCCCACCGGTCGCACGTCGCCACCAGCGGGAGCAGGCCGATGGCGGCGTGCTCGGCGGCGTGCGCAGTGCCGGGGAGCATTGGGGGCGTGATCCGCGCCCGAAGCAGGAGACGTTTCGGCAGCAGCCACCACAGGGCCTTCGTCACCAGCGTTTGGGGCGGGAGGGCCAGCGGGATCTCGTCGATCGTTTCCTGGGTGGACGACAGCTTCCGCTGGAACCCGATGACCTGCCGTGTCACCTTCACCTCTCCGAACAGCGCGGGCACCTCGCCGACCGCCCCCTCGTCGATGACTCGCAGGACCTCCACGTCCGTCAGGTCCCTGGTCTGCGTGTAGTAGTCCGCGTCGCTCCTCGAGACGAGCGCCACCCGCCCGACCAGGTCGAGCTCGTCGACCTCGTACTGCTCGCCCTGGTGCAGGTACACCGCACCGGGATGGACGTGCCAGTAGACGCGCGCTTCATCGACGGTACCGAGGAGGGCTCCGGTCTCCCTTTCCACGATCGCGTAGAGCGCTCCGGAGGCCGAACGAACGTCCACCAGACGATGAGGCGACTCTCGTCCCCGATAGTGCAGGAGCCCGCGCCGGCGAACCATCTTGCCTTCTTCCTCGAGGCGGCCCACTGCTTCGGCTGCGCCTTCCCCGAAGACCGCCAGCTCTTCCTCGGCCAGCGGCTGTTCGCGGGCGGCGCAGGCGAGATGGGGCTCGAGCACGTAGGGGTTGGTCGGATCGACCACCGCCGCCTCGGGCGGCTTCTCGAACAAGTCCGCGGGGTGCTGAACGAGGTACTGGTCCAGCGGGTCGTCCTGCGCCACCAGGACGGCCAGGGACGGTTCGCCGCGGCGGCCGGCCCTCCCGGCTTGCTGCCACATCGATGCCCGGGTCCCCGGGTAGCCCGCCATCAGCGACGCATCCAGGGAGCCGACGTCGATCCCCAGCTCCAGAGCGGTGGTGGCGGCCACGCCCAGCAGTTCACCGGACGCGAGGGCGCGCTCCAGCGCCCGGCGCTCCTCGGGCAGGTAGCCGGCCCGGTAAGCCTTGACCCGTCGCTTCAACCCGCCCGGCAACTCGCGACGGGCGAACTCGGCGACGAGCTCCGCTGCCCTTCGCGTGCGGCAGAAGGCGATGGTCCGGATCTCAGATTCGACCAGCCGTCCGAACAGCCATGACGTCTCGCTGATGGCGCTCCGGCGAAGTCCCAGCTCCTCGTCGACCAGCGGAGGGTTCCACAGGACGAACAACTTCTCGCCGTGGGGAGAGGCATCTTCGGCCACCTCGGAGAAGGGGAGGCCGACCAGCCGCTCGGCCAGGTCGGACGGATTGCCCACGGTGGCCGACGCCAGGACGAACTGTGGCTGACCGCCGTAGTGGGCGACCAGCCGGCGGAGACGCCGAAGGATCATCGCAACGTGCGATCCGAACACCCCGCGGGCCACGTGGGCCTCGTCCAGCACGACCAGCGAGAGCCGCAGGAAGAAGTCCGCCCATCGCGCGTGCCCCGGAAGGATGGAGGCGTGCAGCATGTCCGGGTTGGTCATCACGAGGTTCGCGTTGCGACGGATGAGCGGCCGTTCGGCCTGGGGCGTGTCGCCGTCGTACACGCCCGCTCGGATCTGGGGCAGCTTGAGCTCTCTGACCTGGCGGAGCTGGTCCCGGGCGAGGGCCTTGGTGGGGAAGAGGTAGAGGGCTGTGCGCTTCTCGTCGGCAAGTGCGGTCCTGGCGAAGGCCAGGTTGTAGACGAGGGTCTTTCCGGAGGCCGTTCCCGTGGCCACCACCACGTGGTCGCCTCGGTCCAGGAGGTCAAGGGCCCGCCGCTGGTGCGGGTACAGCCCTCCGATCCCGGCGCCCGCGAGCCGCCGCCGAAGGACCTCCGGGAGATCGGGAAGGGGAAGGGTCTCCGGTTGCGTGGCCCGGAGCACCTCGACGTGGGCCAGGCAGGCCTCGGCTCCTTCCTCTTTCAGGAGACGGGTCAGGAACCCGCGAGCGTCCACACCACCGATGGTAGTGCGAGACACTACGGCGATGGCGCGCCGAGGGAACGAGTCTCGTGGACTGGGTTGAGCTCGTCGTCGCCCTGATCGTGATCCTGCTCTCCGCCGAGCTGTTCACCAACGGCGTGGAGTGGGTGGGGGAGACGATGGGGCTGTCCCAGGGAGCCGTCGGGAGCGTGCTGGCGGCGGTGGGGACAGCCCTTCCCGAGACACTCCTGCCACTGGTGGCCATCTCCGTGGGGCACGCCAGCGGGAAGAGCATCGGGATCGGAGCCATCCTGGGCGCCCCATTCATGTTGAGCACGCTGGCCATGTTCGTCCTGGGTGTTTCGGTCTTGATCTTCGCTCGGGGCGGCAGACGGTCGACCGACCTCCGAGGCGACCGACGGGTCCTTCTCCAGGACCTCGGCTACTTCCTCGCCATGTACTCGCTCGCGCTGCTGGCGGGCCTGTGGCACGTTCGGTGGTTCAAGTGGCTGCTGGCCGCGGCCCTGCTCGCCGGCTACATCCTCTACGTGAAGCGCCACTTCGAGAGCCCGACGAACGAAGAGGAGCGGGAGGCAGCCGGCGAGATCAAGCCTCTCTACCTCCTGCGGTGGGTTGGCCGGTTGCAGCGCCACCCGATGGAGAATCCAACCCCACCCCGGACCTCGTTGAGCATCCTGCAGTCCGTCCTGGCACTCGGGGGGATCGTGGGCGGAGCGAGGCTGTTCGTGGACGGGGTCGAAACGATCTCCCGCACCTTCAACGTCCCTCCCCTGGCCATCGCCCTGCTCCTGGCTCCGCTCGCCACCGAGCTTCCGGAGAAGTTCAACAGCGTCATCTGGGTCCGGCATCGAAAGGACACGCTGGCGCTGGGGAACATCACCGGCGCCATGGTTTTCCAGTCCTCGTTCCCGGTGACGATCGGATTGCTGCTCACGCCGTGGAGGTTCACCGGACCCGGGACCCTCGACGAGCTGGTGGCTGCGGTGGTGGCCCTGGTGGCGGGGGCCGTCCTGTGGATCACGCTCCTGCTGCGGGGCAGGCTGGGGGCGAGACTGCTGCTCCTGCAGGGAATCCTCTACGTCGGCTACGTGACGTTCGTGCTGGTCAGGATCTGACCGGCTAGGAGGCGAAGCCGTCGGCGCGAAGGTCCGCGAAGAGCGATCGGGCCCGCGCCGAGATGAACACCACGCTGACCGCCCCGACGTTTCCGGTGGTGGACGGCACCACGAGGTTCGTTACCTTGTTGGGGTTGATGCGGGTAGCAGTCAGGCCGAGCCGAAGCAAGGTCGCCAGGCCGAGGTCCGTGCGGATGTTCCTCCAGCCGACCGAGATCCACTTGAGCAGGTTGCCGGGATCCTTGCCGAACACGTCGTTCAGCTTGGAGAGGGCCGCCAGAAGCAGGCGCCCCTGGTTGGCGGAACGCCCGAGGTCCCCGCCGGGAACGTCGTGCCGGTCGCGGGCGAAGGCCAGAGCGGCGCTGCCTTTCAAGGTGTGGCGGCCTTTCGAGAAGTTCGCGCCGGAGAACCTGTCGTGCATAGGCCTTGGTACGTTGACGCTGAGGCCGCCGATGCCGTTCCGTTGAACGACGTGAGCATCCAGAAGTCCACTCTGATCCCGGTGATGGACTCCACCGTCTTGACCATGAGGTTGGGCCCGCCCAGCACCATGGCCGTGTTGATCTTGGTGGTGCCGTGCCCGGGGATGGGGACCCAGGAGTCGCGCGGGAAGCCCAGAATCGTGGCCCGGTCGTGTTCGAGGTCGACTCCGATCAGGTGGATGGAATCCGCGCGCTCCCGCTCGATGTTCTGGCCCGGCCTGGCGTCGCTGCCGAGCGCCAGGATGAACAGAGGGCGCTTGCCCTCGAGAGCTGGGACGAAGGAAGCGCCGTGGGCGGAGTGGATCTCGACGACGTCGGCGAGCGCGAGCGCCGGGCCGCTCTTGCCGGCCGCGCCGGCGGCCACGAGGACCAGCGCCGACAGGACCGCCACTGCAAGGAAGCCGGCTCCGATGCGGACCAGCGCCTTCTTGCGCGAGACGCGGGGTCGAGTGGAGGACGTGGCTGCGTCGGTCACGGGGTGGTGGCTCCCGAAGCCGGCGAAGCGCTGGCCGAGGGCGTGGGGGCTTCGGCGTCGATGGAGGTGTTGGCCGTCGGATACCCGAACACCACCCACTCTCCGGCTTCGAGCTGCAGCAGGAAGCTGACAGTGTTCATGACCGTTGCTGGCTGGCCGGTGACCAGGAAGCCTCTGGCCTTGAACTCGACGTTCGCCACCGCGGCCTGAGGGTTTCCTCGGGGGTCGATCAGCACGTCGACGGAGACCGAAGCGTTCTCCACTCGCAGGCTCTTGAGGGTTGCCGATTGTGGCCCGAGCGTGAGCGACGCGCTGTCCTGGCGGGCCCGGTCCCGAAGGGAGCGGTCGAACAGCAGCCACGCCCGGTCGGGGACGCCGTTCTGCCACGTGGAGGGATCCATGAACACGGTGTCGTAATAAGAGGAGAGCTGCCCGGCGATCTCCACGGACGCGTCCCGCGCCACGTTCACCGCGCTCGGCCCGGTGCTGTCGGCGGTCACGTCGCCGATCCGGAAGAAGAAAGGAGGCCGCGCGGGCGGTCCGGCCGGAGTTTCAGAACCCCTTGGAGTGGTCTTGAGAGACGTGATCACAGCCCAAGCCCCGACGCCTGTCCCGGCCAGGGCCACGGCGGCGATGAGCAAGCCGACGAAGAGTCGCCGCCTGGAACGAGCGGCACGCCGCCTCGAAGGAGCGGCATCGGGCCCCTCGTCCGGCGGCTGGAGATCACCGGGCAGGGAGGGTTGCTCGTCCGGGGCGGATTCCATCCGAGGAGCAGGGCGCATCGGGGAGGGAGGGTACCCGGCGAAACAACCTTTATCAACGGCCCTTCGGCCTGACTTGCTTCGTTGGAAGGACGCGCAGGGTCCCGGAAGAAAGGGCGTGAGAGGCCGGTGCTAGACTGGCCGCTCCATGGACCTCGAGCTCGAGACGATCAAGCGCGACCAGCAGACTGTCCTCGCGGTGCGGGGGGAGATCGACGTGTACACCGCTCCGCGGCTGCGTCAAGCGATCGTCGACCTCGTCGACGCGGGTTCCACCAACCTCGTGATCGACATGGAGAAGGTCGACTTCCTGGATTCGACGGGCCTGGGCGTGCTGGTGGAAGGACTGAAGAGGGTACGTACGCGGGGCGGGGACCTCTCGATCGTGGTGACGCAAGACAAGATCATCAAGATCTTCGAGATCACCGGCCTGAACAAGGCCTTCTCGCTGCACACGTCGGTCGACGACGCCCTGGGGGAGTCCGTCTCCGGGGGATGACCGGTCCAACCGCCGATGGGGGGCCCGTCCCCGGCCTCGAATTGGAGATCCCCCCCAAGCCCGCCTTCGTTCGCACCGCGCGGCACGCCGTCGCCGCCCTTGCCCGTCTTCACGAGGCTCCCGAAGACCTCATCGAGGACATCAAGCTCGCCGTGTCCGAGGCTTGCAACCCGGCCGTGGCCAGGGCTGAAGCGGGAGGCGATTCGCCGATGGAGCCCCTCACCATTGTGGCCTCGGTAAACGAGGGCCGGGTCGAGATCGAGGTGTTCGATCCGAAGGGAAAGGTCGCCCGCGAAGTGACCGGATCTCCCGCCGACATCGACACGGAGGACCTCCCGTTCGACAGGCTCCTCGCGCTGCCCATCGTTCGTGGTCTCGTCGACGAGGTGCGCATCACGCCGGAGGCCGGAGGCGCGCGCATGCGCATGATCGTGTCGCTCGATTCCTCGTCAGGACCTCCGCAGGCCAAGTAACCTCTGCACCTAGTCCTGTTCGTTTGCGGGGGCTGACGTGGTCGCGGAGGCGCTCGGGCTGGCGGCAAGCCTCGCGCTGCTCGTGGTCGCCGGCGACCAGTTCGTCCTTGGGGCGGGACGGCTCGCCACCGCGTTGCGGATCAGGCCTACGGTCGTCGGCGCCGTCATCGGCGGGCTCGGGGCGAGCCTCCCCGAGCTGATCGTGTCGAGCGTCGCCTCCGTGCGGAAGGAGCCCGAGATCGCGGTCGGGAACCTCGTGGGCTCGATCATCGCCAACGTGTCGCTCGCCCTCGCCATCGCCGCTCTGGTCGCGCCGGTCCGGGTGGACTCGAGGACGGTCCGGCGCGAGGCCCCCATCTCCGTGGCGGCGGTTCTGCTCTTCGCACTGCTTCTGCGGGGCGGGCTTTCGCGGGCGGAGGGTGTTGCCTTGCTCGCAGGGCTCGTCATCGCCCTCGCGGCGATGCTGGCCAACACCGGCCTGACCCCACGTGGCGACGAGCTCACGGTCGAAGTCAGGCGGTTCTTCGGCAGGAGCTCGGAGCAACGTCCCGTCGGTGAGACGGCGCGCGCCGCCGTGGGGTTGGCCTTGATGCTCCTCGGGGCGGAGGTCCTCGTTCGGACGGCCTCCGGCCTGGCTCACCGGCTGGGGATCAGTGAGGGGTTCGTGGGGCTGACGGTCGTGGCGGTGGGGACGACCGCCCCCCTCATTGCGATCGCCGTTCAGGGGGCCCGCAGGGGGAACCACGACCTGGTGGCGGGAAGCGTGCTCGGCAGCAACCTGTTCATCGCGCTGGCTGGGGGCGCCCTCGTTGGGATGCTTCGCGGCGGGCCGGGGGCGGCGGTGGATCTGCTCGCTGTCTGGCTGATGGCGGCGATCGCAGCGGCCGCGTGGGCCTTCATGGCCCGGCGGAGCGTGGTCACACGGTGGGAAGCTCTGGTGTTGCTGCTGGCCTACGCGGCGATGCTTCCGTTCGTGGCGCGCTGACTCCAGGCGCGCGTGAACCATCGGCTATAATCGCGCCCCGACCAGGGGTTTCGCGCCCTCACTCGTTTCACGTTCTCGACCGGGAGGACTTCGGATGTTCTTCCTTGCGCAAGAAGGCGGTCTCGGCCGCGGTGTGATCTTCAACGATTTCGCCAACGCTTCCTTGTGGATCATCCTCGTCATCGCGGTCGCGGCGCTCGTGTTCGCCGCCTATCTCAGACGCGAGGTCCTGGCCGCGCCGGAGGGCACCGAACAGATGAAAAGGATCGCCCGGGCCATCCAGGAGGGCAGCCGGGCTTATCTCAACCGCCAGTTCCGGACTGTCGCCGTGTTCATGATTCTGCTGACCATCGCCCTGTATTTCGTGCTTCCGGTGCCGAAGAACTCCGAGCACGCGGACTGGATCATCCGGCTCGGACGGTCGATCGCGTTCATCCTGGGCGCGTCGTTCTCGGCGATCACGGGATTCGCGGGGATGTGGCTGGCCGTGCGCGGCAACGTCCGCGTAGCGAACGCTGCCCGTGAGTCGGGCCTACGGAAGGCCCTGCGGATCGCCTTTCGCACCGGTGGCGTGGCAGGGATGTTCACGGTGGGCTTGGGATTGCTCGGGGCGACGGTCATCCTGATCCTCTTCAAGCGCGACGCCACGACGGTGCTGGTCGGCTTCGGTTTCGGCGGGGCCCTCCTGGCCATGTTCATGCGGGTCGGCGGTGGGATCTTCACGAAGGCGGCCGACGTGGGAGCGGACCTTGTCGGGAAGGTCGAGAAGGGCATCCCGGAGGACGACCCGCGCAACGCTGCCGTCATCGCCGACAACGTCGGCGACAACGTCGGCGACTGCGCAGGGATGGCCGCCGACCTGTTCGAGTCCTACGAGGTCACGCTGGTGGCTTCGATCATCCTGGGGGCGGCGGCCTTCTCGCACTCCTCGAAGGGCGCCATCGTGGGCGTCATGTTCCCGTTGTTCGTCCGGGGCATCGGGGTGATCACCTCGATCATCGGGATCGTCTCCGTGGTTCCCCGCAGCGAGACCGAACATGGGATGAGGGCCATCAACCGTGGGTTCTTCATCTCGGCGGCGGCCTCGGCCGTCGGGGTGCTGTTCCTGGCCTCGACCTACATGGGCGACTACCGGCCGTTCTGGGCCGTGTTGTTCGGCCTGCTCCTGGCTTCGGTCATCCAACTCCTGACCGAGCACTTCACTTCGACCAGGCGCAAGCCGGTGAAGGAGATCGCCGAGTCCTCGCTGACCGGGCCCGCCACGACCGTCCTGTCGGGCTTCGCCACCGGCCTCGAGTCGACGGTGTGGGCCATCCTGGTGATCGCGGGGGTCATCCTCGGCGCCTTCTACCTGGGCAACGACCTCGCCGAGCGGCTGTACTTCATCTCGCTCACCGGGATGGGGATGCTGACGACGGTGGGGGTGATCGTGTCGATGGACACGTTCGGCCCCGTGTCCGACAACGCCCACGGGATCGCCGAGATGTCCGGCGGGCTCGGGGAGCGAGCCGACGAGATCATGACCGGCCTCGACGCAGTGGGGAACACCACCAAGGCCATCACCAAGGGGATGGCGATCGCCACCGCGGTCATCGCGGCCACGTCGCTGTTCGGCTCCTTCTCCGAGGCGGTGGCCGGGCCCGGCGGCGTGTTCGACGTCCGCGTGAACGATCCCCAGGTCCTGGTTGGCCTGTTGATCGGCGGTTCGGTGGCGTTCCTGTTCGCCTCGCTGGCCATCCGGGCCGTGGGTCGGGCCGCCTCCCAGGTGGTGGTCGAGGTCCGAAAGCAGTTCCACGAGCATCCGGGGATCATGGCGGGCACCGAGCTCCCTGACTACGCCAAGGTCATCGACATCTGCACGAAGACGTCCCTGCGTGAGCTGATGACGCCGGGCCTGCTCGCGGTGCTCTCCCCGATCATCGTGGGGTTCTTCCTGAAGGCCGAAGCGCTCGGCGCGTTCCTGGCCGGGGCCATCCTCACCGGGCAGCTCCTCGCGGTCATGCTGTCGAACGCCGGCGGCGCCTGGGACAACGCGAAGAAGCTGGTCGAGGAGGGGTTGTACGGAGGCAAGGGATCGGAGGCCCACAAGGCCACCGTCATCGGTGACACGGTGGGCGACCCCTTCAAGGACACCGCTGGGCCCGCCCTGAATCCGCTGATCAAGGTGATGAACCTGGTGGCACTGCTGATAGCGCCACTGATCGTCAGCCGCGC
>VAYC01000026.1 GCA_005885025.1 Actinomycetota bacterium
CGCCTCCATCCTCGGCGATGGCCATGAAGCGCCGTCTTCCCGAGGCTCGCGTGGTCGTGTTCGAAGGGGCCGGTCACTGCACCATGCTCGAGCGCCACGAGGAGTTCAACCGCGCGGTCGAGCGGTTCCTCCACGAGATCCTGCAACCGCAGGGGGGACCGGCTGCCGCTCCCGCGCGCGGCGCCAGGCGGAAGCCGCGCGGGGCGGATCGATGATCGCGCGGATCCCCGGCATCAGGGTTGGCCAGTGGACCGATCCGGAAGGCTTGACCGGCTGCACGGTCGTGCTGTGTCCCCCCGGGACGATCGGATCGGGAGAGGTACGTGGAGGCGCGCCCGGCACCCGAGAGACCGACCTCCTTCGCCCGGGAACCCTGGTCCAGGAGGTCAACGCCGTGCTCCTGACCGGCGGCAGCGCGTTCGGGCTGGCCGCTGCCGACGGCGTGATGCGGTTCCTGGAGGAGCGAGGGATCGGGTTCGAGACCCTCGTGGCGAGGGTCCCGATCGTCCCGGCCGCCGTCCTGTTCGACCTCGGCGTGGGAAACGCGTCGGCGCGGCCCGGTCCGGAGCAGGGCTATGCGGCTTGTGCGGCTGCGAGCGAAGAAGTGGCCGAGGGGAACGTCGGCGCGGGCACCGGGGCCACCGTGGCGAAGTTGCACGGGATCGAGCGTGCGGTGAAGGGCGGCCTGGGCACGGCGTCGCGGACGGAGGGCGAGCTGGTGGTGGCCGCCGTCGCCGCGGTGAACGCCTACGGCGAGATCGTCGATGACCAGGGCGAAACGCTGGTCGGGGCCCGACCAGGAGAGGATCCTGGAGCGGCGGGCCCAGGGGCCCTCCCCGAGGGACAGGGGTTCTTGCCCGGGATGAACACGACGCTGCTCGTGGTGGCCACCAACGCGAAGCTGTCAAAGGAGCGGGCGCATCTCCTCTCGCTGGCTGCCCACGACGGCATCGCCGGGGCGATTCGTCCCGCGCATACAATGTGGGACGGGGACACCGCTTTCGTCCTCGCCACCGGGCCGGTGGAAGCCGAGCACCGAACGCTCGAGTCCCTGGCCGAGGAGGCGGTGAAAGAGGCCATCAGGCGGGCGGTGCTCCTCGCGGAAAGCGTTCCGGGCTTCCCCTCGGCGAAGGAAGGGAGGCTCGCATGACCAAGACCCTCCATGAGCTGGCGCACGAGGCTTCGTCCTGCACGCGGTGCCGGCTGGCCAGCGGCCGGACGCAGGTCGTGTTCGGCGTGGGGAACCCCGACGCCGGCGTGATGTTCATCGGGGAGGGCCCCGGCTATTACGAGGACAAGCAGGGCGAGCCGTTCGTGGGAGCGGCCGGGCAGCTGCTCACCCGACTGCTCGGCGAGATCGGCCTTCGCCGCGAGGACGTCTACATCTGCAACGTCGTGAAATGCAGGCCACCCGGGAACCGCGATCCGCTCCCCGACGAGATCGAATCCTGCCGCCCATACCTCGCCGGGCAGATCGAGAACGTCTCGCCACGCATCGTCATCACGCTCGGGAACTTCGCCACGCGCGTGATCCTCGACAAGCAGGTCTCGATCAGTCGCATCCGTGGCCAGCGCTTCACGGTCGAGGGCCGGACGGTGATCCCGACCTTCCATCCCGCGGCCGTGCTGCACGGCGGCGGGGAGGCCGGCTCGCAGATGGCCGCGCTGCGTTCGGACTTCCAGACGATCCGGCAGATCCTGGAGGAACCGGTCCCAGTCGGCGCCGGCTCCGAAGAGCAGCTCGGGCTGTTCTGAACCGCCCGTGACCGGCCCGGCCTTGGACCTCGCCACAGTATCGCCGGAAGAGACCCGGGCCGTGGGGGAGGCGGTGGCGGCGCTGCTCCGTCCGGGCGATGTGATTTCCTTGACCGGGGATCTCGGCGCCGGCAAGACCACCTTTGTGCAGGGTGCCGCGCGCGCCCTCGGGGTGGAGGATCCGGTCCTTTCCCCGACCTTCACGCTCGTCCGAGAGTATCGAGGGCGAGTCCCGATCTATCACCTGGACGTCTACCGGCTCGAACGAATGCAGGAAGTCCTCGACCTCGGGTTCGAGGAGCTTGTGGATCGCCGGGCGATCGTGTTCATCGAATGGGGGGACGCCATCGACGTCCTCCTCCCTCCCGAACGCCTGCAGGTGGAGCTGACCTTGCCGTCGGATGGCCAGGAGCGCCGGCTTTCGGTGACCTGGTACGGTCGATCGTGGGCCGCCCGGATCGAACCCCTGGCGGCGGTCCTCGAGCGCTGGATGGTGTGATCCGTGCTGGTCCTGGGGATCGAGACCTCCACCGAACAGACGGCGGTCGCGCTGGGGACCGAGCAGGGCATCGTGGCGGGGGCGATGCTGGCCGCGGCGCGTCCGGGCGGCGAGATGGTGATCCCGGCCATCGAGCACCTGCTGGCGTGGTCGAACGTGTCGCTGTCATCGCTGGGCGGGATCGCGGTCGGGCTCGGCCCCGGCCTCTTCACGGGGATGCGGGTCGGGATCGCCACCGCCAAAACGTTGGCTCAGACGCTCCACGTCCCGATCGTCGGCTTGGCGTCGCTCGACCTCGTCGCGTTCTCGGTCGGCTACGTCCGGACCTTGATCTGTGCCGCCATCGACGCGAAGCGCGGCGAGGTGTTCTACGCGTTCTATCTGCCCGTGCCGGGCGGCATCACCAGGCAGACCGACTTCGAAGTCGGATCGCCGGCCCACCTCACGGCAGAGCTGGAAGCTCGGCGTGAAGATATCCTGATGGTCGGCAACGGGGCCCTGGCGTACCGGCGGGAGCTGGAGGAGGCGGGGAACCATGTGAGCTTCGCCTCGCCCGCCCATGCCTTCCCGGCGGCCACGGCGTTGGTGGAGCTGTCCATCGCGCGCCTGACGCGGGAGGACTTCGACCGGCTGTACGAACTGAAACCGTTCTACGTGAGGAAATCGGATGCGCAGATCGCCTGGGATCGCGGTCGACGAACCGGCTGAGCTCGAGATCATCCGGATGCGCCGGCGGCACCTGAAGGGTGTCATGGCCATCGAGCGGCAGGTCTATCCCCGGCCGTGGAGCCCGAACCTCTTCCTCTCCGAGATGAGCGAACTGCGCAACCGGAGTTACCTCGTGGCCAAGATGGGCCGGGAGACCGTCGGTTACGGAGGCATCATGTGCTACGGCGAAGAGGCCCACGTCACCACCATCGCCGTCGATCCCGAATACCACCGGCGCAAGATCGGCACGCGCATCCTGTACGAGCTGGTCGAGGAGGCCATCAAGATGGGAGCTCGGGCCGTCTCCTTGGAGGTTCGGGTGTCGAATTGGGGTGCCCAGCGGCTGTACAGCCAGTTCGGATTCCGGCCGGTGGGCATCCGCAAGAACTACTACCAGGAGACCGGTGAGGACGCGGTGGTGATGTGGGTGGACAACGTGCGGAGCCGCGACTACTACGACCAGCTCGAACGGATCATCAGTCAGGTCCCTGACGGGATCCGTCCCGACTAGCGCGTCGTCGCGGATGCGCGTCCTGGGCATCGAGACCTCCTGCGACGAGACGGCGGTGGCCGTCGTCGAGGATGGCCGTCGCATCCGTTCGAACCTTCTCTCGAGCCAGGCTCACCTGCACGAGCGCTTCGGCGGGGTAGTACCAGAGGAGGCGGCCCGGGCCCACCTCGAGGCCATCAATCCGATGATCGAGCTGGCCCTTCGAGAGGCCGACACCACCTTCGCTGGGGTCGATGCCGTGGCCGTGACCGTCGGCCCCGGCCTGGTCGGCGCACTGCTCGTCGGCATCGCCGCCGCCAAGGCGATGGCCCTGGCCCTGGGGGTCCCCCTGATCGGGGTGAACCACCTGGAAGGCCACATCTACGCGAACTTCCTGGAACGAGACCCGGTGGAGGAACCGTTCGTCTCCTTCATCGTCTCAGGCGGCCACACCATGCTGGTGCACGTTCCGCAGCCGTATTCCTACGAGCTGTTAGGCCAGACCTTGGACGATGCGGCCGGAGAGGCCTTCGACAAGGTCGCTCGGTTCATCGGACTGGGGTTTCCAGGCGGGCCCGCCCTGGACCGGCTGGCGCAGTCGGGCAACGCTCACGCCATCCGGTTCCCCCGCGCCGTCACCGAACACGTCTATGACTTCTCGCTGTCGGGGCTGAAGACCGCGGTGGTGCGGTACGTGAGGGCGGCCCGGGACAAAGGCCACGAGCCCCTCGCGGAGGATCTGGCCGCCTCGTTCCAGGAGGCCGTGGTCGAGGTCCAGGTGGACAAGACGATCTCGGCCGCGCAGGACAAGGGCGTGAGGACCATCGTGCTGGGCGGTGGGGTGGTCGCGAACACGCGGCTCCGCGCCCTGATGGGGGAGCAGGCGAAGGAGCACGGGCTGGACCTGCTCATCCCACCGCCCGAGCTGTGCACCGACAACGCGGCCATGATCGCCTGCGCGGGTTATCACCGCCTGGCTCGCGGCGAGCGAACCGGATTCGAGGTCGGCGCCGATCCAAGCTTGCCGTTGGTCTGAAGGCGAGGGCTCGATCGCAATCGGTCCTTGACGGCGCCACGCGACTCCGGGAAGAATGCCGGCACCGAGGAAAATCTATCTCCCCGGACGGAGAGGGGGTCCGGTGGGATCGTTTCGCCAGGCAAAGCGTTGGCCAGCGACGTTCCTGCGCGGTCCTTCCCGCCTGCTTGCTCTCGTTGCTTCGATCACGCTGCTCTTGACCGTGTTCGCGGAGGGGGCGCGGGCCCAGTCCATCACGGGGTTCGCTCCCACCGAGGGCCCCGTGGGGACCGACGTCAGGATCACGGGCTCGGACTTCTCCGGGGCCACCGACGTCCAGTTCAACGGGACCAGTGCCACCTTCACCATCGATGACGACACCCAGATCAGCGCAGTCGTCCCCGAGGGGGCTACCACGGGGCCCATCTCCGTGGTTACCCCCGACGGCACCGCCACCAGCAGCGACGCTTTCACCGTGACCTCACCCCCTCCCGTACCCACGATCACCGGGTTCGCCCCTACCGAGGGCCCCGTGGGGACCGAGGTCACGATCACCGGCTCGGACTTCTCCGGGGCCACCGACGTCCAGTTCAACGGGACCAGTGCCATCTTCACCATCGACTCAGATGCTCAGATCAGCGCGGTCCTCCCAGAGGGCGCCACCACCGGGCCCATCGCCGTGGTCACCCCGGACGGTACCGCCACCAGCGCCGATCCGTTCACGGCCACAAAGCCCAACATCGTCCTCATCCTCACCGACGACCAGCGGTGGGACGAGATGCAAATGCCCACGGTGCAGTCCGAGCTGATCGGCAAGGGCGTGGACTTCGTCAACGGATTCGTCGTGAATTCACTCTGTTGCCCAAGCAGGACCACCATCCTGACAGGCAAGTATTCGCACGGCACCGATGTCTACAGCGACGGTCCACCGCACGGAGGATTCGACACCTTCAAGCCAGAGGACGGGTCCACGGTCGCCACATGGCTGCACGATGCGGGATACCGGACCGGGCTGGTCGGCAAGTATCTGAATGGGTACAAGCGCGCCACGGCCTCATATGTTCCCGCCGGGTGGGACCGGTGGGTCGCTGCGACCTCGGGCACGTACTACAACTACTCGTTGAGCGTGGACGGGAGTCTGGTTTCATACGGGCGTCAGGCCTCCGACTACTCGACCGACGTCCTTGCCTCTTACGCCACCGATTTCATCCAGTCCGCCCCTCCTGAGCAACCACTCTTCTTGTACTTCGCTCCCCGAGCTCCCCACGTGCCCACAATCGTGCCGCCGCGCTACAAGCAGGCTTGCCCCGATCTCCAGCCGCTCCGTCCGCCCAGTTACAACGAGGCGGACGTTTCGGACAAGCCGGCCTTCATCCAGGCGCTAGCCCGTTTGTCGCGGACGCAGCGGGCAAAAGTCGACGCCGACCATCGCCACCACTGCCAGATGCTCCTCGCGGTCGACGACGCGGTTCAAGCGATCCGGGGGGCGCTCGAGGCCACCGGGCGGCTCTCGACCACCTTGATCGTGTTCGCCTCGGACAATGGCATCCAGTTTGGCGAGCATCGATGGACCTCCAAGCAGGTGCCCTACGAGGAGAGCATCCGGGTGCCCATGGTGGTTCGCTACGACCCCATGACGCGAGGCAGCGCGACCGTCAGTGACCACTTGCTGCTGAACCTGGACTTCGCTCC
>VAYC01000027.1 GCA_005885025.1 Actinomycetota bacterium
CGCACCTGCCGCGAGCTCGGGATCAAGGTCGTGGCGGTCCATTCCGACGCGGACGCTCGTGCCCGCCACGTCGCCCTGGCGGACGAGGCCGTTCATCTCTCCGGCGTGGCGCCGGCGGAGACCTATCTGAACATCCCTGCCGTCGTGGACGCGGCTCGGAGGACCGGCGCGGAAGCCATTCATCCCGGCTATGGGTTCCTCTCGGAGCGGGCCGAAGCTGCCGAAGCCGTCGCCGACGCCGGACTGGTCTGGATCGGACCACCGCCGGGCGCGCTGCGGCTGGCAGGCGACAAGGTCCAGTCCCGGCGCCTGGCGGAGTCCGCCGGAGTGGCTCCAGTGCCGGGGACCCTCGAACCGGTTGAAGGCCTGGATGAGGTCGTAGCGTTCGGCGATCGCCACGGGTACCCGGTCGCGATCAAGGGGGCGGTCGTGGTCTCAAGGTGGCGCGGAGCGCGGAGGAGGTCCCGGCGGCACTGGAGTCGGCCATACGCGAGGCTCAGTCCTACTTCGGGTACGGCGATGTCTATCTCGAGCGATATCTCCCCGCTCCCAAGCACATCGAGGTGCAGGTCCTGGCCGAGGCTCCCGGTCGCACGCTCTGGCTCGGCGCCCGCGACTGCTCTTTGCAACGGCGGCATCAGAAGCTGGTGGAGGAGACCCCTCCGGCGGGGTTCGCCGAGCTGGTCCCCGCCATGGGCCAGGCCGCCCTCGATGTAGCCAACGCGTGCGGATACGTCAACGCCGGAACGGTCGAATTCCTCCTCGATCCCGGGGACCGGCAGTTCTACTTCCTGGAGGTCAACGCCCGCCTCCAGGTCGAGCACACAGTCACCGAGGAGGTCCACGGCCTCGACCTGGTGGCCGCGCAGATCCGGATCGCGGCCGGCGCGCCGCTCGGCTTCGAGCAGGGGGATCTGCTCCCGGGTGGCATCCTCAGGCCCCGTGGGCACGCCATCGAGTGCCGGATCAACGCGGAGGATCCTGCGAAGGGCTTCCTCCCCACGCCTGGTCGAATCGCGCGTTACCAGGAGCCCGGCGGCCCGGGCATCCGGGTGGACTCAGGCTTCGGCGAAGGCGACGAGATCCCACCGGCCTACGACAGCCTGATCGCCAAGGTGGTGGCGTGGGCCCCGACGAGGGAGGACGCCCGAAGGAGGATGCTGCGGGCGCTCGAGGAGTTCGTTATCGAAGGCATCCCCACGACCATGCCCGCCCACAAGATCCTCCTGGGATCGCCGCAGTTCGTCGACGGGACCTACACGACGCGAACCGCCGAGGGCGGGGCCCTGGAAATGCTCAGGGGCCCGACCGTACCGGCTCCCGCCGACACTTCGGGACGACGCTGGGAGCCGGTCGTGTTGATGATCGAGGGAAGCGCCGTCAGGCTCTGGCACCCCGCGATGGCCGCCTCCGCGGCAGCGGGTAGCACGGCGCGACGGGGATCCGGACAGGGATCGGTGGTGGCCCCCATGCACGGCACGATCATCAAGGTGTTGGTACGGCCGGGCGACGTGGTCGAGTCCGGCGATGCGGTCGCCATCCTTGAGGCGATGAAGATGGAGACGCAGCTCACCGCGGCCGTAGGCGGGACCGTCAAGGCCGTTGAGGTGGAGACGGGCGACATCGTCGAGTCCGGTCGGATCGTGGCGGTGATCGAGTGAGGGCGAGAGCGAAGCCGCTACGATGAGCCCGTGGCCGACCCGATCCTGAAGCAGCTCGATCTGATCTTCTACTGGGTCTCGGACATGGACCGCGCCGTGTCTTTTTATCGCGATGTCCTGGGCCTCCGCTTGGTCCGGCGCGACGAGGAGAAATGGGTGGAGTTCGAATCCGGCGGCCGGCGGTTGGCTCTGCATGCTGTCGCCGAGGGCCAACCGATGACGCCCGGGGGAGCCACCGCGGTCTTCTCGGTGGACGATCTGGATCGAGCCAAGGCGGACCTGTCCTCCCGTGGCGTCAGGTTCGGACACGAAGGCGACGTGGCAGGTTTCGCCCGGTTCGCCTCCTTCCTCGATTCCGAAGGGAATACGGTCCAGCTCATCGAATACGAGGGACGAGAGGCCGGGTCACCACCACGGGCGTCGTAGGCCCGTTCGACCCGTCTGACCTGGGCGAACTCGAGTCACCTGCCTGTCACTCCTGGCCCGTATCCTTGGTGCATGCCTGACCTCCTCTGCGATCGGTGCGGGGCGGCGTTGCCCGCTGACGCCCGCTTCTGCCCCCGGTGCGGCGCACCGGTATCGGCCGTCACCACCGAAGAGCGCAAGGTCGTAACCGTCCTGTTCGCCGACCTGGTCAGCTCGACGGAACTGGCCGCCCGCCTCGACCCTGAGCGTTTCCGGGAGGTGATGGCTGCGTTCTTCCGTGCGGTCTCGGAGGAGCTGGAGTCCCTTCGGGGTCGGGCGGAGAAGTTCATCGGGGACGCGGTGATGGCGGTGTGGGGGCTTCCCCACGCCCACGACGACGACGCCCTCCGGGCCGTTCGAGCCGGGTTCGCCATCCGTCACCGGATGGAGAGGCTGGCGGATTCGCTCGCCCTCCCAATGCCACTCCGAGTGCGGGTCGGAGTGAACACCGGCCCGGTCGCCGCCGGCTCGGGTCCGGCCGACCAGTTCCTCATGTCGGGGGCGGCCGTCAACTTGGCGGTTCGGCTGGAGGAGGCGGCGGAGCCAGACGAGATCCTGGTGGGGGAGTCGACGTGGCAGCTCACCCAGCACGCCGTGGACTACGGACCGGCGCGAAGCGTTCCTGCTCGGGGGTTTCCCGACGACGTGAAGGCGTGGCCGGCGGTGGCGCTGTCACCTCGGTCCACGCGCAGGACCATCCCCTTGGTCGGCCGCCGGCGCGAGCTGGCGATCCTGGTCGACACGTTCGAGCGGGTGAGGAAGAGCGGCCGGGCTCATCTGCTGACGGTCCTGGGGGAACCGGGCATCGGGAAGAGCCGGCTGGTCGACGAGTTCGTGGCCGGCCTGGACGACGACGTCAAGGTCCTGTCGGGCGGCGCCAGCGACTTCGAAGAAGACGTCACGTTCGCCCCTCTCGCCGAGATGATCCTTCGCGAGCTGGGTGTGGACAGGGACGCCCCGGCCACCGTCGTCCGGGACCGCCTGGAGGAATTGGTGGCCGGATGCTGCGCTCCCTCCGAAGTCGAGCGCGTGGTGGGCCGACTCGGGCTGGCCCTCGGCCTCGGTCTGGAGGATCGGGACCGGGATCCCGACAAGGTGTGGAGCGAGAGCCTCGCCCGGTTCGAGGAATACGTGAAGACCGAGGGGCGGGAGCGCCATCGCTATCGGGCGGCCGAGGTCCGGGCGGGCTTCCAGCAACTCCTCGACGGGCTGGCCGGACAGACTCCGGTGGTGATGGTGCTGGAGGACGTTCAGGCGGCCAGGCTGGATCTCCTCGACCTGGTCGAGCACGTGGTCCGGTCCAGCCGTCGCCTTCCCCTGCTGGTGGTCGCGGTGGGCCGCGACGAGCTCCTGGACCACCGTCCGGGATGGGCGGGCGGGATCGCGGACGCCGTGACCATGCGCCTCGACCCACTCGAGGCGGACGAGGCGAAAGAGCTGGCCATCGCGGCGGGGGAGTCCCTCGACGACGAAACTGCCGAGCGGATCGCCCGGCAGGCAGGCGGCAACCCGTTCTTCATCGTGGAGACCACGGGGATGCTGCTGCAGCGCCACGAGGCTCACGACATCCCGGGCTCGCACAGCCACCTCCTGCCGCTGACCGTACAGGCGGTGGTGAGCTCCCGGATCGACCACCTGCGTGGCGACGCCCGCGACCTCTTACGCAAGGCGTCGGTCTTCGGCCGGTCGACGTTTTCGAAGTGGGAGCTTTCGCAGGTTGCGGAACCGAACAGCGAGCTCATCCAGATGCTGGAGGACGAAGAGTTCCTGGTCAGGGATCCCGACCGGGAGGGTGTGTGGCGGTTCCGCCACGACATGCTTCGAGACGTCGCCTACGAGAGCCTGGCGAAGCGTGACCGCCTGCGATTCCACGTCCAGGTCGCCGACGCCATCGAAAGCTCCAACGAGAGCGACCGCTACCCGCAGGCGATCGCCTTCCATCTGGAGCAGGCCGCGCGTGCCTCGTTGGACCTCCAGCCGCATGACCGCTCCCTGGCGGACCGAGCCGTGAAGGCCCTGGCCAGGGCCGGTGACCTCGCCCGGTGGCGGATGGAGTCGCGGACCGCGATCGACTTGTACGAGCGAGCACTCGCCCTGGCCGGACCGGAGGACGGATGGGCCAAGCGAGAGGCCAGGATCCTCTCGAGCGCCGGGGAGGCCCGGTACTGGCTCGGCGAATTCCAGCAGGCCAAGTCCACCCTGCTGCGCGCCCTCGCCATCGGGGGCCCCGACCCCTGGACACGGACCCACGCCAACCGCTTCCTCGGTGACGTCGTCCTCAACTCGGAGGGCGATCCGGACAAGGCCGGACCGATCTTCGACGAGGCCATGGCGGGCGCCAAGGAGTTGAACGACCCCTTCGCCTCCGCGCGAACGCTCCTCATGGCGGGATGGGTGCCCTACTGGCGCGGGGACCTCGAGGGTGCCCACAGGATGTTCGAGGAGGCGCTGAGGATGGCCCGAGAAAATCCTGACCCGGACGGCGATGCGTGGGGTGAGGCCCGGGCGCTGGTGGCCCTGACTTCGGTGGTCTCACCCTCGGGCAACGAGGAGGAATCGCTGCAGATGGGCCGGCGGGCGCTCGAGCTGGGACGGGAGATGCGCGATCCCTTCACCGTGGCGGTCGCCCTCGAGAACGTGGGGAACTCGCTCCGTCGGTTGATGCGATTGGACGAGGCCCAGCCGCTGATGGACGAGTCCGTTCAGATCTTCCGCGAATTGGATGCCCGATGGGAGCTCGCCAGCACGCTCGGGGATCGCGGGGAGCTGTACTGGCTCTCGGGCAGGCTGGCCGAGGCAGAGGCCGACTTGAGGGAAGCGCTGGATCTGTGTCGCAAGCTGGGCGAGCGAAGCCTGATCGGGTGGACGGCGGCTCAGCTCGCCATCGTGCTCATGGCCAAGGGTGACGTGTCCGGCGCCTGGCGGGTACTGGAGGACCCTGCCGTGAGAGCAGCGCCCGCGGACACCAGCTCGAACATCTCCATCGCCTCTGCCGAGGCCCTCCTCGCGCTGCGAGAAGGCCGTCGCGACCACGCGGCCGAGTTGGCCCAGCGGGTCCTGACGACGGTACGGTCCGAGGGGTGGAGGAACCCGATGGCTGCCCGCGTCTGGTGGGTCGGGTCCGTGTTCGATCCCGAGCTTGTCGGGGGGCCGGAAGCGTTGGAAGAGGCTCGCAAGACGCTGGAGGCAGCCGGCTGGCTGCACACGTTCGCCGCGACGGATCTCGTTCGCCAGCCGCGGTGAGCCCGGCGCCCGACGTCGCTGACGGCGCGGGGTTGCGGCGGGCGGTCCTGTGGCGGTCGCTGACTGGGGTCGGGCTCGAGTTCTGCGGGCTGTGGCGGTACCGCCTTCCAGGGTCACGGGACGTGGACGCGTGGGCGCTGCGCGGCACGGCCGTGGCCGGATTCGACGGGGTTCCAGCCGAAGTTCGCTACCGCGTGCTCTGCGACCCGTCCTGGCGAACCCGGCGGGTGCACGTCGGGGTGGTGCGCGGCGCCGAGAAGGCGGCGCTGCGACTGGAGGCCGACGGGGCAGGGCGCTGGAGCTCCGGGGGCCGGGAGGTCCCCGAGTACCAAGGCTCGCTCGACGTTGACCTGGGGATCGGGGCTTCGACCAACACGCTTCCCATCCGGCGCCTGAACCTGGCGGTGGGGGGAGCGGCCGAGATCGTTGCGGCCTGGGTGCGGTTCCCCGACCTCTCGCTGGAGCGGCTACCCCAGCGGTACACGCGTCTGGCGGAGGACCGCTACCGCTACGAGTCGTTGGACAGCGGCTTGACCGCAGAACTCGTCGTCGACGAACTCGGGCTCGTCGTTCATTACTCGGGGTGGTGCGAGCGGGTGGCGTCGCACGATCCGGTCCCCGCAGCATCGGAACGAAGCCGCTAACCTTTCGCGCAATGGACTTCGATCTGACGGCTGAGCAGCGGGAGTTCCGCCGAACGGTTCGCGAGTTCGCGGAGGAGGTCATCGCACCTCGCGCCGAGGAGATGGACCGGCTCGAGGAGCTCCCGCTGGACATCGTGAAGCAGATGGGGACCATGGGTCTGTTCGGCCTGCCGTTCCCGGAGGAATACGGAGGGCAGGGGGCCGACTTCCTGACGTTCTGCATCGCCGTGGAAGAGCTGGCCCGAATCGACTCCTCCATGGCCATCACGCTGGAGGCAGGAGTGGGCCTGGGCGCCAACCCCATCTATCACTTCGGGACGGAGAAGCAGAAGCGGCGCTGGCTGGTCCCGATGTGCCAGGGCGAGATCCTGGGGGCGTTCGGCTTGACCGAACCAGGAGGCGGGTCCGACGCGGGTTCGACGAAGACCACTGCCCGCCTGGAAGGCGGGCAGTGGATCATCAACGGATCCAAGGCCTTCATCACGAACTCGGGGACCGACATCACCGGTCTCGTCACCATCACCGCGGTCACCGGAGAACAAGGCGATCGGAAGGAGATCTCCTCCATCATCGTCCCGAGCGGGACGCCCGGGTTCGAGATCGGCAGGCACTACCGAAAGGTGGGTTGGCGGGCCTCGGACACTCACGAGCTCTCCTTCAGCGACTGTCGTGTTCCGGAAGAGAACCTTCTGGGGGACCTGGGGAAGGGCTATGCGCAATTCCTCCAAACGCTCGACGACGGACGCATCGCCGTGGCCGCTCTCGGTACCGGGCTCGCTCAGGGATGCCTGGACGAGTCGATCAAGTACGCGAAGGAGCGGCAGGCCTTCGGCCGGGCGATCGGTGCGTTGCAAGCGATCCAGTTCAAGATCGCCGACAT
>VAYC01000009.1 GCA_005885025.1 Actinomycetota bacterium
TAAAGGCCAGACGGGCCCCCTCGCTCTCCAGCCAGGATCGGAAGGCCGTATAGGGAAGGTCGAGATCATCGATCCGTCCGGTAGCCGGATCCAGGATGCCGAGGCGGGTGTCGTGGGCGAACCCGTGAAGACAGGCGATCCGGCCACTCGGAAGGAACGCATACGTCGACATGTCGAACAGCCAGGCGGGGACTCCGAACTCCTCGTCCCGCGGAGCGAGGGCTTCCACGCGGCCGTCGACCTCGCGGTAGAGGTTCCACCACCCCGTGCGGTCGGAGACGAAGTGCAGGATGCCCTCGGGACTCCAGTCCGGCTGGAAGATCGACTCCTCCGGACCGCCCGCCACCAGCCTCGGCTCCTCGAGGGTCCCATCGGCGGAGAGCTCGGCCACCCACAGCTGGCCGCCGTCCCAGGGCATCCGCGGGTGATCCCACGACAGCCATGCCATTCGCCGCCCTTTGGGCGAGGGCCGGGGATTCGAGAAGAAGTCGTGGCCGGAAGCGACGATCCGCGGGTCGCCCGAACCATCCGCCGGGATGGCGACGAGCTCGTTCACGGGTTCGCCGCCCTCGTGCCGCTCGCGCACGCAGACGAACCATCGCCCGTGGGGCGTCAGCCTGCCGTCCGCGTAGCGGTGGGCATCCGGCTCTGGAGGCTCCGGGGTGATCGGGCGGGGTTGACCGTCCCCGTCCAACCGGTAGAGGCGTTGGTCCTCGAAGTTCGAGAAGAAGACCGTCTCGCCCTTCACCAGGAAGGCGCCTCCGCCATATTCGTGGACCCGGGTGCGGACGTTCGTACCGGGTGGCGTCACGTCGAGGGTCCTGCCGTCGTCGGTAGCCCGCACCAGCACGTAACGGCCGCCCTCTGACGGCCGGAGTTCCAGCCAGGAGACCGCGCCCGGTTCGGGGTGCGGCTCGCTCACCCCGATCTGGCCGGCGGCCACCATCTGGGCGGTGATGGGCGATCGCCAGGCGCCGTATGGAGCCGAGCCGGGAGCCTTCTCCTTTCCCATGACTCCACAGCTTAGGCGAGTGGGCCATCGTGCCTAGGCCGTCGGACCGACCTTCGCGAACTCAGCTTGACGGTTGACGCGTCCTGTATGAGACTCCCGCATTCATGGTGATTCGGCTGTTCCTCGCGTGGATCGGTATCACGGTCGGCGGCTTGCTGTTGCTGGCGCTCATCGACGTGGCCAGAGCGGTCGTCCGCAGGTTCATGACCCTTCGTTCCCGCCGTGTCCGCAAGACGCCGCTCCAACCGGAGGCGGGAAGCTCACCGTCTCGCGCCCGGTAGCGCGGCCGATCGCCCGATCACCTCTCGCGCCAGGCCCTCTCGCCGGCGGCCATCCGTCCCGCCAGCACGCCCGCCGCCCCCGCCGCCAAGAAGAACTCCGGGTCGTCCTCCACTGTGCGGCCCATCGAGTCCAGGTCGATCCCGAGGGCCGCGAGGAGATCGAGGGCGGGCAGCCCTGTGACCTCCACGATCTGGTGCCGATCCTCCAACCCCGCAAGCCGAAGAGCGTTCCACACGGTTTCCCTTCTGGCCTCGTCGTCCATGAGCGGAACGGCGACGTGGGCGGGGACCAGGACCACCCGCCCGAGGGCCGTCAGCGAGTGGTGCGAAACGCCGCGGTGCCGCTCTCTCGGATCGGCGAAGCTGATGCGAAGCCCAGCCACCGGACGGCCCCCCAAGATTCCGGCGGCGTTCAACGCCGTGGCGGACTCGATGTCGGTAGCGCCCCATGGGGTGTCGGTGCCCGTGTTACCAGGCCCGTCTCCCACCACGATGACCTCGGCCCCGGCGGCGACCCGCGCGGCAAGCAGACCCGTGAAGGTGTTCACTGCCTCGAGGTCCCCTCCGAACGCCTGCCCGGCGGTGACCACCGCGTCCAGCAAACTCTCCTGCCGCAAGGCCGCAGCAAGTCGCGACAGCGCGGCAGGAAGGGCGGCGCCGTCGGTCATCACGTAACTGACCCGCGATGCTCCGGCCGCCCGGGCGCCGGCGGCGGCCGGGCCGATCATCGAATGGAGCGGAACCCACACCACGGGGATCCCCTCCAGACCGGTCGCGGTCTCCAGAGCGTCCCGATGGGAGCTCCCCGTCTCCTCGGCTGCTTCGACTTGGACCTGTTGGGGCGTGTACCGAAGCTTCATCGTCCGGCCGCCCTTCTCGCCCTGCCACGGCGGGTCCTCGCCCTCAACCGCAACCACGAAGTGGACGCCTCCGGTCCCCAGATCGAGGGCAACCGCGGTGGTGTTGAGGAGCACCCGATCGCCCATGCGAACGGGCCCGACGAGGGTGGGATAGGCGATGGCGACCGAGGGGGCATCCTCCCCGTCGACCTGCACCGACAGCTCGGCCGCCCCCGGCCGCTCGTCGACCACGCCAATCACGGTTCCGCGGCGGAGTCGGATCATGGCGGCATTATCATCGCCCGGATGCATCCTCTCGAACGGCTGATCGACCTGGTCGCCCTCCTCCTCGAAGCCCGCCGCCCCCTCACCTTCGATGACATCCGAGAGGTGATCCCCGCCTATCAGCAGCAGGACGTGAGCTCGGCCAAGCGAATGTTCGAGCGGGACAAGGACACCCTGCGGGAGGTCGGGATCCCCGTCGAGCTGGACGCCACCGACGCATGGGAGGTGGACCAGGGCTACCGGATCCGCAAGGACCAGTACTACCTGCCGGAGCTCGCCTTCACGGCCGAGGAGGTCTGGGCGCTGTTCGTGGCCGCCCACACCCCTGGGGAGACCGGCGAGGCGGAGCAGGCCTTCCAGAAACTCTCGGCGGGGACCGAAACGAACGTCCTCACCGCGATGGCGGACCGCACGCCAGCGCCCGGTGTGGATCCGTCCGGCCCGCACCTGGGAGCGATCGCCGACGCACTGGCCCGGCGACGCGCGATCCGGTTTCGGTACCGCCCGACGCAGGGAAAACCCGGTCGCCGCGAGGTCGATCCCTACGCGTTGGTCTTCAGGAGCGGGCACTGGTACCTGGTCGGCCGGGACCGCGGTCACGACGAGGTCCGCTCGTTCCGCCTCTCCCGCCTGCTCTCCTCGGTGAAGGAAGCTGGGGAGGCATCGGCCCCGCCCGAAGGGTTCGACGCCGCTCGGCAGCTGGAAGCCGGGCCGTGGGGACTGGGGCGGCCGGCGGAACGAGCCAGGGTCGCCTTCAGTCCCAAGGTCGCTTGGTGGGCCGTGCTCGACGTGCCCGGAGCCGAAGCCCTGCGGACCCGCCGCGACGGCTGGGTGGAAGTCGACGTGCCGGCGAGCCAAACGGATGCGTTCGTCTCCTGGATCCTCTCGTTCGGCCCCGACGCGCGCGTGCATTCCCCGAAGCCGATCAGGGACGAGGTGGTGGCTCGCCTCGAGGCGATGGCGAGTGGCTAAGGAAGGTCTCGGTCCTCGGAGAACCAGCAGAGCGTCCCAGCGACTGAGCCGCCTGCTGGTCGTCGTTCCCTATGTCCTTCGACATCCCGGCGTCCGTATCGACGAGCTGACCAAGCTCTTCGACATCGGCGAGGCCGAGCTCCTGGAGGACCTCAACTTGCTGTTCATGTCCGGCCTGCCGCCCTACGGCCCCGGCGATCTCATCGACGTCCAGGTCGAGGAAGGTCGTGTGTGGATCGACATGGCCGACTATTTCTCCAGGCCGGTCCGGCTCAGTCGCTCCGAGGCCCTGGCCCTCTATCTGAAGGGGAAGGCATTGCTGGGGGCTCCGGGGCTGGAAGAGGCACCGGCGCTGACCTCGGCGCTGGCCAAGATCGAGGCAGGGCTCGGGGAGGACACCTTGGTCCAACTGGCCGGGAGGGTGAAGGTTGGGACGGGCGGACATGCGGCCCAAGCGCTGGCACGGATCCGATCCGCGGTCGAGCAGCGAGAGCGGGTGGAGATCGAGTACTACACGGCGGCTCGGGACGAGCTGACCGTTCGGCGGATCGACCCCGAGCACGTCTTCTCCGCCATCGGGAACTGGTACGTCGTCGCCTGGGACCACCTGGCCGGCGCGGAGCGTCTCTTCCGGGCCGACCGCATCAAGGCGGTGCGGCCGACGGGGGAGGGGTTCGAGGCACGGGGCCTGCTGGGGGCGGGGCGGCCGCTGTACACGCGTTCGGAGCGCGACATCCCCGTCCGGCTGCTGCTCAGCCCGAGCGCCCGGTGGGTGGCCGAGTACTACGAGGTGGAACGGACCGTCGAGAACGACCAGGGGTCGCTCGAGGTGACCCTTCCGGCGAAGGAGCTTCCCTGGGTGGCCAAACTGATCCTGCGCTTGGGGGGCGAGGCCCAGATCCTGAGCCCTCCAGAGCTCGCGGAGATGGTCGCCGGGACCGCCCGGGAGACCCTGGCTCGATACCGGCGGGGCGGCTTGGGAGAGGACCGAAAGGGCCGGGCGAGGTCCACCGGAGAGGGCCGTTCCGGCTAGGCCTGCTTTAGGTCTTTCGGCACCTCAAGCGGACCTCGGCGCTGCCGATTCTCGTGGAGAAATGACCACGATCCGCACCACCTGCCCCCGCTGCGGCGAGGTGGACATGTCTCCAGAGTCCATCCTGCTCTCGATCCGCGACCGAGCCGGAGAAGGCTCGTACCGCTTCTCTTGCCCGACCTGCATGAACACGATCGAGAAGCCGGCAGACCGGAAGGTCGTCGCATTGCTCCTGTCCGCCGGCGTCGAGCTGGCGGGCGAAGGAGCGCAGGAGCTCGAGCCGCAGGCGCCGCGGGCCCCCGAGTCACCCGAGCGACACCGGCCTGGTCCGCCACTGACGGTGGACGACTTGATCACATTCCATTTCCTGCTGCAAAACGACCAGCAGTTCTCCCGGGCGCTGCAAGAGGCCGAGGGCAGCTAACCACTTCCGTCAGCCCACGTAACGGACGCTGCTATCCTGCGCTCGTGGCGCTCGCCATCGGCTTGGCTCTGGGGCTCGCAGCATTTGCCTTCCTCCTGATCCTGGTCCTGGGCTTGGTCCGCCACCTGAAAGTCCTGACCGCTTCCCTCCGCCGGTTCCAGGACGAGGTTCAGCCGGTCCTCGAGGAGATCCAGCGACAATCCGTCACTGCACAAGAGCGCATGCAGGGGCTCAATGAAGGACCCGGTGGTAGACTCCGCCGGTAGAGACCGAAGCCGAAACGCGAAGCGTCTTCCACTCCGGGAGGCATTGGGTTGTTCAACATCGGTCCCGCCGAGATGATCGTCATCCTGGTCATCGCCCTCATCGTGTTTGGTCCGAAACGCTTGCCCGAGATCGGGCGCACCGTCGGCAAGAGCCTCCGAGAGTTCCGGCGGGCTACCCAAGACATCCGCGACGAATTCGAGGGCAGCCTTGAGGACGAACCCGAGACGCCGGTAGCAGAACCGGCGAAGACCGTCGGTGAGCCGAACCTCTCCGAGACAGAAGCGGGCGCCAGCCCCGACGGGGCCGGTTCGAAGAGCCTGGACGGGTCGACACCGACCGCGTAGGGTCGTGCGGCTGGGTCGTTCCCACACAGACCGGAGGCGTACCGGATGGCTTTGAGGCTGCGGCGACGCCGGCAGCCCCCCGACCGCACGGGGACCATGACGGTCGTCGAGCATCTCACCGAGCTGCGAAAGCGGCTGGTGCTCTCGGTGGGGGCGGTCTTCCTCGGGATGACCGGAGGGTGGTTCCTCTACGGGTCGGCGTTCAATCTGGCCATCCGGCCGTTCTGCGACTTCATGACCGCGCATCCGCAGCTGGCCCGCGACCCAAAGGACCCGTGCAAGGTCGTCTTCCTCTCGATCACCGAGCCGTTCCTCACCAAGATCAAGGTCGTGGCCTTCCTCGGGCTCGCCCTGGCCCTACCGATCATCCTCTTCCAGCTGTGGCGGTTCATCACGCCGGGACTGACCGATCGCGAGCGCCGCTTCGCCATCCCCTTCGTGGTGACGTCGATGCTCCTCTTCGCCCTTGGCGGATTCTTTGCCTTCCTGACACTGCCCAAGGGCTTGGCGTTCCTGCTCGGTTTCGCGGGCACCAATCACATCGAGTTCGTGCTTTCCACCGGCAAGTACGTCGGCTTCGTCATGCTGTTGATCATTGCCTTCGGGGCCGCGTTCGAATTCCCGCTCATCCTGATCTCGCTCACGTTCGTAGGGGTGCTCTCCAGTCGCCAGCTCCGTGACTGGAGACGGTACGCCCTGGTGCTGATCGCCATCGTGGCGGCAGTCATCACCCCGAGCCAGGACTGGTTCACCATGACCGCGCTGATGGTGCCCCTGATAATCTTCTACGAGCTCTCCATCATCGTGGCCCGATTGCTCAAGAAGTAACGAAGGGATTCCCGCATGGCGATCAAGAGCAAGGGACGCACGCGCAGCCGTCGGACCGTATCGGCGGCACCCAAGCGCGGCCTGGTGGTGCGCAAGCCACCCATCTGGCGGCGCAGATGGGTGTGGCTGGTCGTGGCGGTGGCCGCCGTGGCGGGCATCCTGGTCGGGGTCTTCTCGGTGCTGCATTCCCACGCGGTGAAGGCCAAGGCGGACCGCGAGACCCTCGCCGTCCGGAAGGTTCTCAACCAGCTCCGCGCCAAACTTCCCGACGATCGGCGAGCCGTTCCTCCCGATGTGGTGGTGATCTTCCCATCTGTGACCCAGGACCTCCCCAAGATCGGCAAGGACATCAGGGGGGACGCGGCGAAGCAGCGGGGGAAGGAGATCGCGGATCAAGCCAAGACGTCCTCTACGGCCCTCCTGGCCATCCCCGTCGATGCCCTCATCCCGGCCGAGTTCCAGACGGACCGGGACACCATCACGGACGGGATGTTCCTGATCTCGCGCTCCATCGGCCTGTACCAGCAGGTTGGCGCGATGGTCCAGACGGCCGCCGACCTTTCGGGACCGGACCAGAAATCGATCATCGATCAGGCCATACAGCTCACCCAGCAGGCTGGCTCGCTGTTCGATCAGGGATACCGGAAGATCCTGAACGTGACCAACCGGTTGAACATCCCGACGACCATCCCGTTCAATCCGCCGCCGGCGCCTTCCCCCGGCGCGAGCGGAACGTCCACGCCGAGGCCGTCGGCCTCCTCGTCCGGATAGCCGGGTTGAGGGAGCGGCGGTGATCGCCGTCGTGGCGAACCCGACCGCGGGAAGGGGAAAGGGCGCCAGGCTCATCCCCAAAGTGGGCGCCCTGCTTCGATCGCTGGGTCTCGACCACACGCTGCACATCTCCGAGGGGCCCGAGGAAGTCGAACGGCTCGCCCAGAAAGCTGCAGCAGAAGGAGCCGACGTGGTGGCCGCGCTGGGCGGGGACGGGCAGGTCGGAGCATGCGCCAACGGGCTGCTGGACACCGACGCGGCCTTGGCGGTCATCCCCGCGGGTACCGGCAACGACTTCGCACGCCACCTCGGCTTGGACCGCAAGGACCCGATGGCGGCCACCCGGCTCCTCGCATCGCCCGTTCTCCGCAGACTGGACGTGGTCCAGGTCAAGACGCCCGAGCAGGCTCGCCATTTCGTCAACGTGGGCGGGGCGGGATTCGATTCGGACGTGAACGAGCACGCCAACGGGGTCCGGCGCCTCACCGGCACGGCGAAGTACATCTACTCGACCTTCGTCACCCTGGCCCGGTTCAAGCCGGGCGACTTCACCGTGACGGTGGACGGCGAGCGACACGACTTTCGGGGGATGATGCTGGCGGTGGGGAACGGCAGCTCGTACGGGGGCGGGATGCAGGTCTGCCCCGGGGCCCGCTCCGACGACGGCATACTGGAGGTCTGCGTGATCCAGGAGCTGCCGAAATGGCAGTTCGTGAAGACCTTTCCCAAGGTATTCAAGGGACGGCACGTGGACCATCCGGCCGTCCGGATGCTTCGCGGTCGGGAGATCGAGATCGCGGCCGACCGCCCCTTCCAGGTCTACGCGGACGGCGAGCGGGTGGGCAGCCTCCCCGCCACGTTCACGGTGATGCCCGGCGCGCTGCGCGTCGTGGTCCCGACGCTCCGAGGCTCGGCATGACGGACGGGCTGCTGTTCCTGCACGCGTTTCCGCTCGACGCCTCGATGTGGTCGCCCCAGATGACCGCCTTTGAGCGGGACGTCGTGGTGGCGGCGCCGAACCTGCCCGGGTTCGGAGACATGTCTCCGGCTGGGCCGCTCACTTCGATGGACGAGGGAGCCGACGTAGCCGCGGAGGAGCTGACGGCAGCGGGTATCGATCGGGCGGTCGTCTGCGGGCTCTCGATGGGAGGGTACGTGGCCTTCTCGTTCTGGCGGCGCCACCGCGAGCGCGTCCTCGGCCTGGTGCTCGCCAACACCAGATCCGGGGCGGACGACGACGCGGGAAAGGAGCGCCGGCGCACCCTGGCCGCTCGCCTCCGGGAGCAGGGGAACGGGTTCCTGGTGGAGAACCCGCCTCCGCTCCTGTCCGCGAGCGCCCCAGACGAGCTGTGGGCGCGGGTGAAGGACGTCATCGGAGCGCAGCCGGCCGGATCAATCGCTGCCGCGTCGCTGGCCATGGCCGAGCGGGGCGATTCGACTGGGGACCTGTCCGGGATCGACGTCCCCACGCTGGTCATCACGTCGACCGGCGACACGCTGATCCCCCCGGAGGCCACGAAGCCGATGGGCTCGCAGATCCCCGGTGCCCGCTTGGAGGTCATCGAAGAGGCCGGCCACCTCTCGAGCCTCGAGGCACCGGACGAGTTCAATCGCCTTCTGCGCGAGCACTTGGTCCGGTGCGGGGTGCTGTCCGCGTAACATGGTCGGCCGCCGCATCCCGGTGGCGCACCGTACGACACAGTTTGATGTCCGTCGAAGTATGCAGTACGGTGGCCGGAGTGGTGCGCGGAAAGGTGGCCCCCCAGATTTGCTCTTCTGCGGCGCTCCTCGCCGACGAAGCCCGGGTCGAAATGCTTCTCGCAATTTCTGAGTCCGGCGCTCTGGCTGCGACCCACCTCGCGGAACGGGCGAGCGTCTCCGCGCCCACTGCCAGTGCCCACCTCGCCAAACTGTCGGAGGGTGGGCTCGTCACGTGGGAACGTAGCGGCCGTCTTCGTCTCTACCGCATCTCCGGCCCTGGTGTCGTTCTAGCCTTGGAAGCGCTGGCCGCCCTGCGGAAAGGCCCTGCCAGTCCCAGAACCCGATCAGCGGATGCGAGGCCGAGGGCGGACGAGCTGGCTCGTTCCTGCTACGACCACCTGGCTGGCCGTTTGGGGGTCGGATTGACCGAAGCTTTGCTCCGCGGGCGCGTGATCAGCAAGAGGGCGTGGAGCCATCGAGCGACCAAGCACGGCGGCTACGGGGTTACCCGCAAAGGCGTGGAGTTCCTCCGAGGCATGGGCGTGGATCCGCGCGCTCTCCGAAGTCCATCTCGATCCTTTGCCCATCCCTGCCTCGATCGCACGGAGAGGCGTCCGCATCTGGCGGGTGCGCTCGGGGCGGCCATGGCCCGGCGCTTGGCGGAGCTGGGATGGGTGCAACGGCTCCCACGAACAAGGGCAGTGAGGATTACGCCCGCGGGCAAGGCCGGCCTTCGCGCTCGATTCGGCCTGGAGCTGTGACGTCCGGCTACCCGCGATACTGATCTCACATGACCTCTCTCGACCGCTTCGCGCAGCGCTACCCCTTTCCGCTGGACGACTACCAGGTCAAGGCCATGCAGGCGCTGGATGCCGGAGAGTCCGTCCTGGTGGCCGCTCCCACCGGCTCCGGCAAGACGGTGGTGGCCGAGTTCGCCGTGGAGCGAGCCCTGTCCCGCCACCGCAAGGCGTTCTACACCACGCCGCTCAAGGCCCTCTCCAACCAGAAGTTCGGTGACTTCACGCGGCAGCACGGGGCGTCCCGGGTCGGCTTGCTGACCGGGGACAACTCGATCAACTCGGAGGCACCCGTCGTGATCATGACCACTGAGGTCCTTCGCAACATGCTCTACGAAAGCAGCCCCACGCTGGAAGGGCTCGAGGTCGTCGTGCTCGACGAGGTCCATTACCTCCAGGACCCCTACCGGGGAGCGGTGTGGGAGGAGATCCTCATCCACCTCCCGCTGTCGGTGGCGGTGGTCTGCCTGTCCGCAACCGTTTCCAACGCCGAGGAGTTCGGCGAATGGATCGGGGCCCTCCGTGGTCCCACCCGGGTGGTGATCGAGGAACGCCGCCCCGTGCCGCTCCGAAACCTGTACCTGGTCGGCCGGGAACTCCACGAGATGCACGTCGACCAGGATGGACGACTCCTGCCCAATCCGTTTCTGGTTTCGCTTTCGCAGCGGGAGCTTCGCACTCGCGAGTGGAAGCCGCGGGCAGGCGCCAAGTACGGCCGGAGCATGGTGGCCCGGATCGAGCGGCCCCGCGAGGGTCATCGCCGCGTGTACGTGCCCCGGCGAGAGGAAGCGATCCGGCTGCTCGAAAAGGAAGGCATGTTGCC
>VAYC01000010.1:0-1599 GCA_005885025.1 Actinomycetota bacterium
CTACAACTTCGGCGAGACCACGGAGCTGTTCGCCCATACCTATGAGGTCAAGCGGGCGCCGGCCGCGCCCGGGGTCTACCGCAACGTCTCCGGCAACACCGCTCTGGCTTGGGGGCTGATCGCAGCCAGCGTCAAGAGTGGCCTGCCGATCTTCTACTCGAGCTACCCGATCACCCCGGCCTCGGAGATCCTCCACGAGCTGTCGCGGCACAAGAACTTCGGGGTCCGCACGCTCCAAGCCGAGGACGAGATCGCCGCTTGTGGCGCCGCTCTCGGCGCCGCCTTCGGCGGCCACCTGGGGGTCACCGGCACGAGCGGCCCGGGGCTGGACCTGAAGCAGGAGATGATCGGGCTGGGCGTCACGCTGGAGCTGCCCATGGTGATCGTGGACGTACAGCGGGCCGGTCCGTCCACCGGGATGCCGACCAAGACCGAAGCCGCGGACCTGCTGGCGGCGATGTACGGGCGCCACGGCGAGTCGCCGTTGCCCATCGTGGCGTCAAGGACACCGGGCCACTGTTTCGACGCCGCCTTGGAGGCCGTGCGGATCGCCGTGAAGTACCGGACTCCGGTGATCCTCCTGTCGGACACGTTCCTGACCAACTCGTCGGAACCGTGGCTGCTCCCCAGAGTCAAAGACCTGCCCGAGATCGATCCCAAGTTCGCCACGCAGCCGAACCACGACGACGGCTTCATGCCCTACCTCCGCGACGACAACCTGGCCCGGCCCTGGGCCGTGCCTGGAACGGTGGGCCTCAAGCACCGGATCGGGGGCCTGGAGAAGGAGGACGTCACCGGCAACATCTCCTACGAGGCGGCCAACCACGAGCGCATGACCCACCTTCGAGAGGCGAAGGTCGCCAGGATCGCCCAGGACATCCCCGAGCTCGAGGTCGACGACCCCGGAGGGGATGCCGAGCTGCTCGTCCTGGGGTGGGGGTCGAGCTACGGGGCGATCGCGGCCGGAGTCAGAAGGGTGCGCGCGGCCGGCAAGAAGGTGGCCTCCGCCCACCTGACCCACCTCAACCCGCTTCCGGGGAACACCGAGCAAGTCCTTCGGAAGTACCCGAAGGTGCTGATCCCCGAGATGAACCTGGGCCAGCTGTGGCGGATCGTGAGGTCGGAATTCCTGGTCGATGCCGAGCTGTTCAGCAAGGTCCACGGCCAGCCGCTGCACGCGGCCGAGATCGAGCGCGAGATCTTGGGGAGGGTCTGAGGGATGGCGGTGCGAGGCAACGGTGCAGGGGACGGGGCCGGGGGGGCCGGCGGGATCGGCACGGCCACCAAGAAGGACTTCGTCAGCGACCAGGAAGTTCGGTGGTGCCCCGGATGCGGGGACTACGCGATCCTGTCAGCCGTCCAGGGCTTCATGCCCGAGCTGGGGATCCCGCCGCATCAGATCGTGTTCGTGACCGGCATCGGGTGCTCCGGCCGCTTCGTCTACTACATGGACACGTATGGGGTACACAGCATCCACGGCCGGGCCCCGGCCATCGCCACAGGCCTGGCCACCTCCCGGCCGGATCTCTCGGTGTGGATCGTCACCGGGGACGGCGACGCCCTCTCCATCGGGGGCAACCATCTGATCCACGCCTTGCG
>VAYC01000010.1:1611-8560 GCA_005885025.1 Actinomycetota bacterium
CAGTACTCGCCGACCAGCGAGGAGGGCAAGGTCACCAAGTCGACCCCCTTCGGCTCGCTGGACCACCCCTTCAACCCGGTCGCGCTCGCCCTGGGGGCGGAGGCCACCTTCGTGGCCCGGTCGATCGACATCGACCGCCAGCACTTGACCGACGTGCTCCGGCAGGCCACCGCGCATCCGGGGGCGGCGTTCATCGAGATCTATCAGAACTGCAACGTCTTCAACGACGACGCGTTCATCGCCCTCACCGGCAAGGAGACGAAGGGGCTGAACCAGATCCGGCTGGAGCACGGGAAGCCAGTCGTGTTCGGCCCGAGCGGCGAGCGGTGCGTCTTCGTCGAGTTCGACGGTTCGCTCCGGACGGGGGACACGGCCGAGGTCCCCACCGAGCTCGTCTACGTGCACGATGCCCACCGCGAGGAGCCGAGCGCGGCCTTCGCCCTGGCCCACCTGTCCACGGGCCCCACGCAGCCCACGGCGATCGGGGTATTCCGGGACGTGGCCCGGCCGGTGTACGGAGAGCTCATGGATCGGCAGATCGAGATGGCCACCCAGAAGCTCGGCCAGGGCGACCTGGCCAAGCTCCTCCATTCCGGAGACACCTGGGAAGTCAAGTAGCGAGCCCTTTCACCCCGGCCAGTTGTCGGCGCTGGACGCCGCTCGAGACCCCGCCCGGCACGCCTCCTCGAGTGCGCCCTCCGGGCCGGCGCCGCGGGCCAGCGCCGCCAGCAGCGCGCCGTCGAATGCGTCCCCGGCTCCCGTTGTGTCCTCGGCTTCGACGACCCCGGCCCTGGCGGAGAACATCCTGCCTCCTTGGACCAGCACCGCTCCCTCCGGCCCGAGCTTCACGCAGGCCCTCCCGTATCGCTTCGCCAGCTCGGAGGCAGCCTCCAGGACGGGCAGGCGGGTGAGCGTCTCCGCCTCCCTGGCGTTGGCCAGGATCAGGTTGGCGCCCTGCGTGGCGGCCAGGAAGCGATCCGACCCGTAGGCCTCGACCAGCGGCCACGACGCCGGATCGACCGCCACCACCGGGGCCTCGGCCCGGGTCAGCGCGGCAACCCCCGCCGGCTCCGAGCCGGGATCGAAGAACGCGTATCCGGACACGAGCACGGCCCTCGCTCGGAGCCTGGCCGGGAGATCCGCCGGCGACAGGTGCCCATTGGCTCCCCGGTCCGCCACCATCGAGCGCTCGCCGTCCTGACGAACCACGAGCAGAGTCCCCGTCCTGGCCTCCGCGTCGACGGTGAGGGAAGCTTCCACGCCGCGTTCTTCCACCGCGTCCCGCAGGAGCCTGCCGGCCAGATCCGCGCCGACCCGTCCGTACACGTGGGTGTGGGCCCCGGCCGCGGCGGCCCACACAGCCGCGTTGGCTCCCGAGCCTCCCGGGCGTATCCGCACCTCGCCGGGGACGTCACCACCTGTGACCAGCGCCCGGGCCGCCACGCTGACGTCGACCATGAGGTCTCCGACCACGATGACATCCGGTCCACCCCCCTCCATGACCAGGGCATTGTCGCCCGCGGGATGGGGGCTAGGCGAAGATGGCCTCGATCTCCAGAAGCGTCTCTTCGTCCAGGCGAAGGTCGCCGGCCGCCCCGTTGCTCGCGACGTGGGAGGAGTTCCGGCTCCCCGCGATGGCCGCGGTCACGCCGCGCTGTTCGACGACCCAGCGGAGGGCCAAGGCCGCCAGGCTCGTGCCGAGTCGCTCGGCGGTGGGCCGGAGCCGGTCGACCTTCCCCAGGTTGGCCTGGAGGTTCCGGGAGGCGAACAGGCGCGAGTAGGCGCCCATGCCCATGGTGCCGCTTCGCCAGTCCCTCGGGTGGAAGGCCGTGTCTGTCCGGATGGCGCCGGTCAGCAGGCCGTAGGCGAGCGGTCCATACGCCAGGTAGCCCGTTCCCTTCTCGGCAAGCCCCGGGAGGAGCCGGCGGGCGTCCTCCCGGTACAACAGAGAGAACTCGTTCTGGACCGATTCCACCGGCCGGATGGCCTCACACCGCTCGATCAAGGGCCGATCGAAGTTGGACACACCGATGTGGAGGGCGAGGCCCTCGTCCTGGAGGTCGGCCATGGCCCCCCATGTCTCCTCGACCGGCACGGAGCCGTCCGGCCAGTGGAGCTGGTAGAGATCGACCCGGTCGGCGCCCAGGCGGGCCAGCGAGCCGCGGATGGCCGCCTTCACCTGCTCCGGCCGGAACCCCGATCCGGCCGGGCGGGGGGCCACCTTGGTGAACAAGTGGACCTCTTCGCCCCGACCTCGGATCGCCCTCCCCACGAGCTCCTCCGAGCGGCCGTCCCCGTACACCTCGGCGGTGTCGATCCAGTTCATCCCTGCGCTCAGGGCTGCATGGATCGCCTGCACCACGGCCTCGTCGGACTCGTTCGGTCCCCACATGTCGCCGCCGGCCTCCCAGGCGCCGTATCCCACCACTGAGATCTCCGGCCCTTCCTTGCCCAGCGTTCGCCGCTCCATTCGCCCTCCGAGGTCGAAAGGCCGGTCCGACCGGCCGGCTCGAGGCTCTCTCGCCCAAGTCGATTGGACACGAACGGTATCATTAGGCGCCGTTCCACCTTGGTCCGGTGTTTGCTCCGGGACGGCGCAGGGAACGAGGGGGATCCCGGAGGGGGTCGTTCGGTGCAGAAGGATGCGAGGGACAGACCCTCCATCGAGGAAGTGCTGGCGGCCCGGCCGGCCCGCGTCTCCGGCGTTCGCAAGTGTCCCGAGTGCGGCGTCCGCCTCTCGCAGTACAACCCGGGGCCGAACTGCTGGCAGCACACGATCGGCTGGCCGTGGCGGGGGCCGTCGGCGAAGCCTCGCTTCTAGGTTCCCGGCACGCCAGCTCGAGGACCGGCCGAGCGTCGCTCGAAGCTAGGGCAGGTTCTCCTCTGGTCCACCGCCGATCGGGGTCTCGGTCCTCGGCGCAGCCACCCGCCGTTCCCTGAGGAAGGCGAAGACGTAGATGCTGGCGGCCACCAACCCCCCGACGACCGGACCCACGACGTAGATCCAGTAGCCGGTCCAGGTCCCACCGACGAGTGCCGGACCGAAGGACCGAGCCGGGTTCATGCTCGCCCCGGTGAAGGGTCCCCCGACCAGGATGTCGAAGGCCAGCACCAGCCCGATCGGGAGGCCGGCCACCGACTTGAACACGCCCCGATCGTCGATGGCCGTGGCGAAGACCACGATGACCAGGAAGAAGGTCAGGATGGCCTCGAGCAGCACGGCCTGCCCGTTGCTGATCCCGTTCACCAAGGTGGCCCCCAGATGGGCCCGCCGCCAGTCCGCCTCGGGCATGACCCCGCGAAGGAGCGCCGCCCCGACCACGGCACCGGCGCGCTGGGTCACGATGTAGACACCGGCCCGGGCCGTCTCGATCTTCCCGGCCACCCACACGCTGATCGTGACGGCCGGGTTGAAGTGGCCCCCCGAGACGTGTCCGAAGCTCGACACCATGATGGCCAGGACCAGCCCGTGGGCCAGCGCTATCTGGACGAGCCCGGCGCCTCCTCCCTGGGTGGCGACCACCACGGATCCCGCGCCGATGAAGACGAGGGCCAGCGTTCCGATGAACTCGGATACCGCCTGCTCGGCGATCGATCGCATCACGCCTCCTTTCGCCCGGGACCGGACGGGCTCGGCCCTGCGGGGCCAAGCGTAGCGGTCGGCAGCGCTCCGTTCCCGGAACGGGTCGGGGGGATCGGTACAATTCAGCGCGTGAGGGCCCTGATGATCTCGGCCGATCCGAACGTCCGCGAATGGATGGCGCTGGCGTTGCGGAGCGTGGCCCGCCGGACCGGGCAGACCTTCGAGGTGCTGGAGGCCCGCGACGGGCTGGCCGGGATGTCCATGGCGTGGCGGCACCGGCCGGACGTGGTCGTGGCCGACGAGATCACCAGCCGGGCGGGCGCTTTCGCGGTGGCCCGAGACCTCAAGGCTGCCGATCCACCCTTCCCCGGCCTCGTCATCATCCTGCTCGAGCGCCCAGAGGATCAGTGGCTGGCCCGATGGTCCGGGGCAGACGCGTGGTTCGTGAAGCCGGTCAACCCCTTCGAGCTGGCGGACGCGGTGGGCGCGTCCCTCGAGGCGCGAGGCGAGGAGGCCGTGTGAAGATCAAGATCATCCACACGGAATGCGGACGGGAGATCCTCGTGCGGCAGATCCTCGAGACCGGGGGCCACTGTCCGTGGGACGGCAAGCCGTTCAGCAAGGACTACACGGCCGTTCTGGCCGATGCCCTCGAGACCGCCGAGAACGCTGGGAACGTGTTGGAGAACGCGCTCGAGAAGATCGCCGGCATGGACCCGGCCATGACGATCCAGCCCCGGTCGGTGCTGGGGGAGAGCCAAGCCCAGATCGAGGCGCTGAACGACCACGGGAAAGACGGGCGCCGATGACCACGCACGCCTCCGGATCTCCCGGCGATCAGGCGCAAAACGCGTACGGGGTCGAGCTGCACGAGGGTGAGCTTGGATGGGAGGTCAGGATCCTGGATCCCGATCGAGCCATTGCATGGTCGCGGTCGTGCACCGACGAGACCGAGGCTCGGACGCTGGCCTCCACGATCCGCCAGCACATCTACTGGCTGTCCCCGACGAAGTTCCGCAACTACTACCGGCTGGCGGGGTAGGGGAGGACGATGGGCTTCAACCCCATGCAGCCGGGGAAGATCAAGCGGGCGGACCTGCTGATGTTCCTGTTCGGCCTGGTGCTCATCGCGGCTGCCCTGGCCTGGGTGCTCCACTGATCGCACCAGCCACGTGACCTCCTTCTGGTCCGGCCTTCTGGGCAAGCTCCTGGGGCGGGAGGACCTCACCTTCCAGGAAGCATCCGAGGCCATGCGGAGGATCCTCACCGCGGAGGCCACGCCGGCACAGGTGGCGGGCTTCGCCGTCGCCCTCCGAGCGAAGGGCGAGACGCCGGACGAAGCGGGAGGGCTGGCCCAGGCGATGCTCGACCTGGCACCGCCCGTGGAGACCCCCGGGCCGGTCCTCGACACGACCGGCACCGGCGGCGACGGAGCCGGAACGATGAACGTGTCCACCTTGGCCGCCGTGGTCGCCGCCGGGGCGGGAGCGATCGTGGCCAAGCACGGGAACCGGGCCGTCTCGTCCCGGTGCGGCTCGGCGGACCTCCTCGAAGCGCTCGGGGTGAAGATCGCCGCCTCTCCGGAGGACGTGGCGCGATGCCTTGCGGACTGCGGGATCGGCTTCATGTTCGCCCCTGTCTTCCATCCTGCCCTCTCGCAGGCGTCGGGCCCCCGGGGAGAGATCGGGGTCCCCACCGTGTTCGACTTCCTGGCCCCGCTGACCAACCCCGCGGGGCCGGCCTCGCAGCTGGTGGGCGTGCCCGAGGAACGGATGCAGGCCGTGATAGCCGGGGTGCTGGCTGCGCGGGGGACCCGGGCCTACGTCGTCCGGGGCGACGACGGGGTGGACGAGATCACCACCACCGGGCCGACACACCTGATGGAGACCCGGGGCGGGGTGGTGATGCGCAGGCATCTCCTGCCCATCGAGATGGGGGTGCAGGTGGCCCGCCGGACCGACCTGGCCGGGGGAGACGTGGAGCGCAACGTGGCGATCGCCAAGGCCGTCCTCGGTGGGGAGAAGGGCCCGCCGCGGGAGATCGTGGCGGTCAACGCCGCCGCGGCGCTGACGATCGCCGGACTGGCCGAGGACTTCGAGGAGGGGCTTGCCAACTCCCTGGAGTCGCTCGACTCGGGCAGGGCCGCCTCGGCGCTCACGAAGTGGGTCGAGGCCTCGAGTCGCGTCTAGACGGGCTTCCGTCGGGATCAGGCTCGCTCGAGGACCATCGCCATCACCATGCCGCCCGAGATGCACAGGGTGGCCAGCCCCAGCGAGTACCCCTTCTCCCGCATCTCGTATGCAGCGGTGAGCACGATGCGGGCCCCGGTCATGCCGATCGGGTGGCCCAGGGCGATGGCCCCGCCGTTGGGGTTCAACCGGTCGTGGTCGAGCTTCAGCTCGCGGTCGCACGCCAGTACCTGGGCGGCGAAGGCCTCGTTCAGTTCGATCACCTCGAAGTCCCGGATGGACAAGCCCGTCTTCTCCAGGACCGCCTGGGTGGCCGGCACCACACCGATCCCCATGTACGCGGGGTCCACTCCCGCCGATGCGTAGCCCACGATCCGGGCGAGCGTCGACCGCCCTTCGGCCTTCGCCCGAGCTTCGGACATAAGCACGACCGCAGCGGCCCCGTCGGTGATGCCGCTGGAGTTGCCGGCGGTGACGGTCCCCGTGTCCTGGTCGAACACCGGCGTGAGCTTGGCGAGGCCTTCCAGGGTGGTCTCGGGCCGCGGATGCTCGTCGCGCTCCACCACCGTGACCTGTCCCTTCGTGCCGGGGACCTCGCTCGGCGCGATCTCCTTGGCCCGCCGATCCCACGTCGCTCCGGCCTTCTGCTGGGAGCGCAGGGCGAACTCGTCTTGCTCCTCCCGGGGGATCGAATACCGCTTGGCCAGGTTCTCCGCCGTCTCGCCCATGATGAGGCCGCACAGTGGGTCGAGGAACCCGTCCCTGTTCATGCCGTCGTGGACCGTGGCGTCGCCCATCCGGTAGCCGACCCTCATGCGATCCAGGAGGAAGGGCGTGCGGGTCATGTTCTCCTGCCCTCCGGCCACCACGACCTCCGCGTTCCCCAGGATGATCTGCTCCGCCGCCACCTGGATGGCCTTGACCCCCGAGCCGCAGGCCATGTTCACGGTGAAGGCGGGTTTCTCCTCGCCCAGCCCGGCGCGGTAGGCGACCTGCCGGGCGGGGTTGGGGCCGTTGCCGGCCTGGCGGGCGTGACCGAACACCAGCTCGTCGACGTCCTTCGGTTCGATCCCGGCCCGGCTCAGAGCCGCCGACACTGCATGGATCCCGAGGTCGACCGCTGGGACCTCGGTGAAGGCGCCGAGGAATTGCCCCACGGGCGTACGGGCGCCCTCTA
>VAYC01000010.1:8605-12273 GCA_005885025.1 Actinomycetota bacterium
TTCGGGGCCCGCCCTCAGGCGACGTGACGGATCAGGCGGCGGCGCTGCTGCTCGGTGGTGCCGCCCCACACGCCGTACCGCTCGCCGTTCTGGATGGCCCACGCGAGGCACACCTCACGGACGCTGCACACACCGCAGTAGGAAAGAGCCAGCCCGGCCTCCTCTTCCGTGGTGGGGAAGAAGACCTCCGGGTCAAGCCCGTAGCAGGCGGCTCGCTCCTGCCAGAAGTCGGGCGGGTTGACCTCCTTGGGCAGGCTGTGGACGTCGATGTCGAGGTCCAGCATCGGGTCCATGCTACGTGGTTGGAAAAGCGAAGGCCAGCCCGAAACGTCGTTCGACACCGACATACCGTCCCTCCGCTCTGGCGGGGGCCGCCCGACGGGGCGGCCGTGACGATCCTACCTACCCGCGCCGAGCCGTGGCTATACCTGGAAACTGGGGTTCAGCGGTTGGGTGGAGCCGGTGCCGCGTGGCAAGCTCCTGGCGATGCCGAGCGACGGGCCCCTGGAGGGCGTCTTCGTCCTTGACCTGAGCAGATTGCTTCCGGGTGGCTATTGCACGCTCCTGCTCGCGGACCTTGGAGCCGACGTGGTGAAGGTGGAGGAGCCGGGGCGAGGAGACTACATCCGAGCGACTCCGCCCCTGGTGAATGGGGCCAGTGCGGCCCACCGGGCGCTGAATCGGTGCAAGCGGTCCGTCACCCTGAACTTGAAGGACCCGGAGGGAGCGGACATCCTCCGCCGCCTGGCCGCCCGGGCGGACGTGCTGGTGGAGAGCTTCCGTCCCGGCGTGATGGAGCGTTGGGGCGTGGGACATCGCGAGCTGGCCTCCGTGAATCCGGAGCTCGTGTACGCCGCCATCACGGGCTACGGACAGGACGGCCCGTACCGCGACATCGTCGGCCACGACATCAACTACGTGGGGTTCGGCGGCGTCATCTCGATGACCGGACAGCCCGACGGACCACCCGTCGTGCCGGGCGTCCAGATCGGCGACCTGGGCGGCGCGACGCTCGCCGCCGTGGGGATCCTGGCCGCCCTGGTCGATCGGCCCCGAACCGGGCGGGGCCGGTTCGTGGACGCGTCCATGCTGGACGGCGTGATCTCGTGGCTGTCCGTCCACGCCGGCGCCTTCCTTTCGACCGGTGACACTCCCGCGAGGGGAACGGCGCCGTTGGGCGGTGGATACGCTTGTTACCGCGTGTACCGGACGAAGGACGACCGGTATTTGACCGTCGGTGCGCTCGAGCCGCGTTTCTGGGAAGCGCTGTGCCGGGCACTGGGTGCCGAGGACCTCGTCGATCACCAGTACGGGTCTCCGGACCAGCAGGCCCGTATGGCCGAGAGGCTTCAAGCGGTCTTCGTGACGAAGACCCGCGATGAGTGGATGACCGAGCTGGGAGACGTCCCTGGGTGCGTCGGCCCGGTCAACGATCTGGCCGAGGCCCTGGCCGACCCCCAGGTACGGCACCGGGGGATGGTGGCCGAGGTCGAGGGCGAGGCCGTCGGCCCGGGGCCGGTCCCGAGGGTGGGGACGCGGGAGCGGCCCCCCCTGCGCCCCGCCCCGGGCCTCGGCGAGCACACCGCAGAGGTCCTCGGGCTGATCGGACTGGGCCCGGAGGTCATCGATCGGCTGCGAGCGCGGGGCGTGGTGTGACGGGTCGCCGCCCCTCCGTCCCTCGCACCCTGGTGGTGACCAACGACTTTCCCCCAAGGGTGGGCGGGGTCCAGCAATACGTCTGGAACCTCGTGGCGAACCTCCCGTCTCGGAAGGTGGCGGTGCTCGCGCCGAACTGGCCGGGTTGGCGCGAGCACGACGAACGGATGCCCGTTCCCGTGCATCGCTGGCCGACGCCATTCATGTGGCCGACGGATGCGCTGTTTCGGCGCGTCCTCGCCCTGATCGAGGAGCATCGCGCGCAGGTGGTTCTGTTCGGCCACGGCTTCCCCCTGCCAGTGATGGGGCCACGGCTCGCCGCGGCCGGCGTGCCGTACGTCGTCCTGACCCACGGCGCGGAGGTGTGGCTGGCCCGCACTCCGGCTTTCGGGGCGGCCATGCGGCGGGCCTTCGCCCATGCCCGGGCCGTGACCGCCGTCAGCCACTACACGGCTCGGGCCCTTCGACCGCTGGTCCCTTCCAATGCCGATTTCACCGTCCTGCACCCGGCCGTCGACGTCGATCGCTTCTCCAGCCGGGCGGATGGAGCCGCCGTCCGCGCCCAGCACGGGCTGGAGGATCGCCGGGTGGTGCTGTGCGTGTCCAGGCTGGTGCCCCGCAAGGGGCAGGACGTGCTGATCGCGGGGCTGCCCACCCTCGAGCGGCTGATCCCGGGGGTCGTCCTGCTGATCGTGGGGGACGGGCCGTACCGAGGCGCGCTGGAGCGTCAAGCTGCGCCGGCCGACGGGGGAGTGGTCTTCGCCGGCGAGGTCCCCGACGCGGAGCTCCCCGCCTATTACGCCGCGGGCGACGTCTTCGCCATGCCCTGTCGGTCTCGGTGGGGTGGTCTGGAGGTCGAGGGTTTCGGCATCGTCTACCTGGAGGCCGGGGCCGCCGGCAGGGCTGCGGTGGCCGGTCGTTCCGGAGGATCCGAGGAGGCCGTGGCGGACGAGGTCACCGGGCTGCTGGTCGAAGGCGGCGAACCCAAAGCGGTGGCGCTCGCCCTGGCCAGGCTGCTCCGCGACGGTGCCGAGCTGGAACGGATGGGCGCCTCGGCCCGGGCGAGGGTCGAGCAGGACTTCACATGGACCGGGAGAGCGCAGACGCTCGCGGCGATCCTTCGGGCTGCGGTGGCCTGAAGCGGAGAGGCCGACCTAGCCACGGAGCCCAGCCAGGGCGTCCGGCAGCTCCCGGATGTGATCGATGACCGCGTCTGGGTGGATCCGCGGATCCTCCTCCTGCCGGAACTGGCGCGTCTGGACGGCCCGCATGCCGACGGCCTGGGCGCCGCTGATGTCGTCGTAGAGCCGATCCCCGACGAACACCGCCTCGCCGGGCGGCGCTCCCACCCGACCCAGGGCCTCGCGGAAGATCCGCGGATCCGGCTTGCGGATCCCTATTTCGCTGGAGAAGACGCTCGCCGACAGGTACCGGGCCAGACCCAGCCGTTCCAGATCGGCCCGGGCATGCGGTACCCCTCTCGCCGCAGCCGCTCGAGCGTGTCGAGGACCTCGGGCTCGACGGTCAGGGAATTCGAGTACGCCGAGTGGTCCAGCAGGACGATGTGCTCGATCACGTCGTCGGGGAGGTCGAAGCCGATCCCGGCCAGCGATTCACGGAGCAGCGCGGCCTGGTCCAGCTCCTGGAGGCGTCCCTCCCGGTACGACGCCTCGACCAGGCCGTCCACCCCGCCCGCCACCCGCTCCACCAGGTCCAGCAGCTCCGGCACCTCCATGTAGGCGACGGCTTCGATCCGATCACGGATCTGCTGGTACGCCGCGTGGAGGGCCTCCTGGGTCCGCCGGAAGTCGACCAGGGTGTGGCCGAAGTCGAACAGGATCGCCCTGATCGGCGGGCTGGCGGGGCTCACGAAGCCGCATGCTACCCTCGGGGCGACGAGGGAGGACGGGTGTTGCGAGTGACCGCCATCTCGGACCTCCACGGCGCGGTGGAACGTCTGGATGGGCTCGCCGGTCGGTGCGACGCGCTCCTGGTGCTCGGGGACCTCATCA
>VAYC01000010.1:12373-12690 GCA_005885025.1 Actinomycetota bacterium
GGAGGTCGACACCCGCCGACGCTTCCTCGACCTCGCTCGAGCGGAATACGAGCGCGTGTTCCGGGCCCTCCCCGAGCGTTCCTACGTGACCTTCGGCAACGTGGACATCCCGGACCTGCTCCTCGCGTCGAAGCCGGATCGGGTGCGATTCGTGGACGGAGACGCGGTTCGGATCGGACGGATGGCGTTCGGGTTCGTGGGCGGCGGCGTCCCCACGCCGCTGGGGATCCCAGGGGAAGTGGCCCGGGACGTCTACGACGCGAAATTCGAGCGGGTCGGCCCGGTGGACGTGATCTGCACGCACATGCCTCCCCGTC
>VAYC01000011.1 GCA_005885025.1 Actinomycetota bacterium
GCTTCGGCCTCCCACACCCGACGGTAGATGCGGGTGAACGTCAGCCCCAGGCCGACGATAGTCAGCGGAACGAGCACGCCGTAACGCACCGCCAGGTCGACGCCCCGGTAGCCGGTCAGGTAGCGGTGGATCAGCAACCCCCACAGCGGCCAGAGCACCAGGCCCATCACATGGGCGACACGGAGGTTGATCAGGTTGCGCCTGGCAAAGTCGGCCCGGAACGCGGCCTCCAGCTCGGGATCGGAGAACCTGAGCGTGACCAGGTCGAGGTCGGCTTCCTTACCGGAGGAGAGACGGGGACGAGGCACCCGACCAGTGTGCACGACGATCGCAGGATTGCCCACGGGCGCTACCGGGTCTGCTGCGGGCTTGCGGCGACGCGGCCGAGGGCGTGGAATGGATGGAACCGTCCGGCAGAGAAGGGGGAAAGAGCGATGGCGATGCAGCAGGCGGTGTATCCGGTGCAGTTCTCGGTCGACTATCCCGACCGATCGCTGAACAGACTGACCACGGGCTTTCGCATCTTCGTGGCAATCCCGATCCTCATCGTCCTTGGGGCGGTCTCTGGCGGGTATTGGGCTCGCAGCTACTCCCATGGCCGGACCTTCGCGCTGTCAGCGGGCGCTGGAGGATTGCTGTTCTTTGCCCCATTGCTGATGATCCTGTTCCGCCGGAAGTACCCGCGGTGGTGGTTCGACTGGAACGTGGAGCTCCAGCGCTTCAGCACCCGGGTCGGAATCTATCTGGCCTTGATGGATGATCGTTACCCATCGACCACCGAGGACCAGTCCGTTCATCTCGACTTCACCTATCCCGACGCCGCCCGCGACCTGAACCGGTGGCTTCCGCTGGTGAAGTGGTTCCTGGCCATCCCCCACTACATCATCCTGTTCTTCCTGTGGATCGCGGCGATCGTGGTGATCTTCATCGCGTGGTTCGCCATCCTGTTCACCGGCCGCTATCCCAGAGGAATGTTCGACTTCGTCGAAGGCATCATCCGGTGGCAGAACCGCGTCCTCGGGTACGCCTTCCTTCTCGTCACGGACCGCTACCCGCCGTTCAGGCTGGCCCCGTGAGGCCCTGACGACATCCTGCGGTTCGGCCTAGCCTCGGTGCCGTGACGCTGAGAGTGAGGCAGGCTCGGGCGGAGGACTTCGAATCGGTGGCGAGGCTGCTGGCCGAGCTGGGGCGGCCGGCCGTGCTGGGCGGTGATGACGAGTCGGATCATCGTGCCAGGTACGCCGGATGGCTGGCCGCGCCTGAACTCGAGGTCTTTGTCGCAGAAGAGGACGGCGAAGTCGTCGGGCTCATCGACGTGGAGCTACTCCCTCGGCTCAACTTCCCCGGCCCCATGGCTTGGGTCCCGGACCTGATCGTGTCCGAGCGCCACCGGAGCCGCGGGGCTGGGGCGGCGCTCCTGGCTCGCGCCGAGGAGGCGGCCCGCGAGGCGGGCGCGTTCGCCCTGGCGCTGGAGTCCGGGCACTGGCGAACTCGCGCCCACGCCTTCTACCTCCGGGAGGGGATGAGCGACTCGGCCAAGTCCTTCGTCAAGGTCCTGCGCACGGACCTCGACTGGCCGCCGCGGCCTCCGAGCGTGGCTCCCGAGTCCTCTCGTTCTCCCCATCGATCGATGGCGGTCCGGCCTGCCGAGGATGCCGACCTGGAAGCGATCAACGAGATCTACAACCACTACGTGATGACGTCTCACGTCACGTTCGATCTCGAACCGACGTCGATCTCCTGGCGCCGCGAGTGGTTCCGTCACTACGGCGAAGCTGGCCCCTACCGGCTCCTGGTCGCCGAGGCCGATGGAACGTGCGTCGGCTTTGCCACGAGCAGCCGCTACCGGATGAGACCCGCTTACGGGACCTCGGTGGAAACGAGTGCCTACGTCGCCCCCGACGCTCAAGGTCGGGGAGTGGGGACCGCGCTGTACGAGGCGTTGTTCCGGGCACTCGCGAAAGAGGACGTCCACCGGGCCTACGCAGGCATCGCCCTGCCGAACCCGGCGTCGGTGCGGCTGCACGAACGGTTCGGGTTCAAGCAGGCCGGGGTGTTCTCGGAGCAGGGCCGCAAGCTGGGACGGTACTGGGACGTGGCTTGGTTCGAGAGGCAACTGTGACGCCGTCTTCCGCGACGAAGCCGCCCAAGGTCGGGGTCCAACTGCCCGAGGTCGAGCGCGAAGTGCGATGGCCGGAGCTCCGCGACATGGCTCGCGCCGCCGAGGCCGTCGGATTCGACTCGATCTGGGTCGGGGACCACCTCCTGTACCGCGATCCGGGGATCGGGGCGCGCGCCCCCTGGGAAGCCTGGTCGGTCCTGGCCGCACTGGCCGCGGTGACCGACCGGGTCGAGCTCGGCCCGCTCGTGGCCAGCGTGTCGTTCCACAACCCGGCGATGCTGGCCAAGAAGGCGGCGACGGTCGACGAGATCAGCGGGGGCCGATTGATCCTGGGGCTGGGCGCCGGATGGAACGAGGTCGAGTACCGCGCGTTCGGCTTTCCGTTCGACCATCGCGTCGACCGGTTCGAGGAAGCCTTCACGATCATCCGGGGGTTGCTTCGGGACGGCCACGTGGACTTTGCGGGGCGCTGGTACGAGGCACGGGACTGCGAGCTGCTGCCCAGGCCGGCGCGACAGATTCCGATGATGGTCGGGACGGTCGGCGAGCGGATGCTTCGGCTGGCGGCTGCGCACGCGGACGCGTGGAACGCGTGGTTCACCTGGTTCGGCAACCGGCCGGAAGGAGCGGCAGCGCTGCGAGCGAAACTGGACACCGCCTGCAAGGAGGTCGGTCGAGACCCCGCCACGCTCGAGCGAACGGTCGCCGTCCTGGTTCAGGTCGGTGGCGGCGAGGTGCCGCGTCGCGGAGGGCCCGAGGAGGCTGTCGAGCCGATCCTGGCGGAGGAGCTCGGCGAGCAGCTGGCGGAGTTCGCCGCCGAGGGCATCGGCCACGTCCAGCTGGTGATCGACCCGATCACTGTTCGTTCGATCGAACGGCTGGGGGGACTGCTGGGCTCTGGCAGGCGCTGACACTGCGGGTGTCGCGCGGATCACGATGCCCAACTCAGGTACTCTGCTGCATAGTTTGATCACCATCAAAGTATGGAGAGCGGTACCGGTAGCCACTGGGGATTCGAACGATCTCGCGCTTCAACGACCCGGCTCAGGCCGGCGCCACCTCGGGCGGGACGGCTTCCTTGTCATGTCGAACGGCGCGCTGAATGACCACCCCGACCGCCAGCACCGCGATGACCCCGCCGGCGATAGAGATCGCGGGCAGCGGTTCGCCGAGGAAGACGAGGGCGGCGACCGCGGAGATGACCGGCTCGGCCAGGATGAGGAGCGCCGAGATGGACACCTCCACCTGGGCGTGTGACCAGGCCAGCAGCGAATGACCTCCCTGGGCGCCGGCCACGAACAGCAGCAGCCACCACCAGTCCTGCGAGCGAACGATGAACCTCTGGCCCGACAGCAGCGCCACGGGAGTGACCACCAGGGCGGCGGTGACCGTGACGGCCGTCATGTATTCGAGCGCTGGGACGGCCTGCCGAACGTGCTTTGACAGGAGCCAGTAGACCGTCCACGCGATGAGGGCGCCGACTGCCAGCAGATCGCCGCGCAGGCTCCATTCCGGCGTTCCGCTCGACCCGAGGATCACCATCACCACGCCGCCCAGCGACACGATCGTCCACGCCACTTCGTGCCCGGTGACCCGCTCGCCGAAGAGTGGGCCGGCCACCAGCAACGTGAGGGCGGGCTGGAGCGCCGCCACGATCAGCACGTCCGCAACGCTGGTCAGCTTCAGGGCGGAGAAGAAGAAGCAGATGTTGGCGCCGAACAGCACGCCACTGGGAGCCGCTCGGCGGACGATGGACCAGGAAAGGCGGCGATGGGTGACAGCGAGCACCCCGAGCATGACCATCGATCCCATCCACAAACGGAGGAAGGCAAACGTCAGGGCGGGCGTGTGGATGATCTTCACGACCACGTTCATCACGGAGAACGCAGTGATCGGGCCGAGGATGGCGAGCAGCCCGAGCCGCGTGGCCCGTGGAGAGCCGGTCGAGGCCGGCTCGTCGCGACGTTCGTTCCCGCGCGTTATGGACTAGACCCCGACTGCCGCGGCCAGCGTGGAGTCCGAGGGTCGGAAGTCCTCGCACAAAGCCCGGCAAGCAGCCAGTCCCTGCTGGAACTCGGGTCGTTCGCGCCAGGCCTTCACGGATTCGGCATCCTGCCATGCCCCGAAGGAGACGAAGCGGCGAGGGTCGGCGACATCGCGAATGAGGATGAAGCTTTCCGCGCCAGGCGCATTCGCCAGCGCCCACTCCGTGAAGTCCGTCCACCGAGCGATGAACTCCTTCTCCGAGCCCTCCTTCACGATCCAGTTTCCCGAGGTGTACGGCTGCCCGTCCTTCGCCATGCCCATCTCCTCTCCGTCGGCCGATGCTTTCAACATAGAACGAGCGAGCCCTCCAGCGAAAGGCCCTCTGCGTTGACGGAATGTCGGAGAATCACCGGCTGTGGGCATGTCGTTCCCCAAAGCCGACGAGGCCTCCAAGGCCTTTTTCGAATCGCTGGTCCCGGACAGCCCTGGCGTCCAGTCCCGGCCGATGTTCGGCAACCGCGCCGCCTTCGTGAACGGCAACATGTTCCTGGCCTTGTTCGGGTCGCAGGTGGCCGTGCGCCTCTCCGACGAGGACCGTGCCGAGCTCCTGAGGCAGAAGGGCGCTTCCAGCTTCGAACCGATGCCGGGGCGTCCGATGAAGGAGTACGTAGTGCTGCCCGAGGCGTGGCGGCGGTCCCCGGCGAAGGCCAAGGAATGGGTGGAGCGCTCCTTCGCCTGGGCCAAGAAGCTGCCACCCAAGAAGAAATAGCTCGGCGTGACCGTCTGCCAGAGCTGCTCGCGGGAGAGTCCGGAGGGATTTCGGTTCTGCCCCTATTGCGCCCATCCGCTGGCGGAAGCTCCGGCGCCTCGGACCGAGCGCAAGGTGGTCACGGTCCTGTTCTGCGATCTGGTCGGGTTCACGGCGCGCTCCGACCGAGCCGATCCCGAAGACGTCCGGGCGATCCTCCAGCCGTTCCACTCCCTCGCTCGGGCCGAGATCGAACGCCACGGAGGAACGCTCGACAAGTTCATCGGCGACGCGGCCATGGGCGTGTTCGGATCTCCGGTTGCCCACGAGGACGATCCGGAACGGGCCGTCCGTGTCGCCCTGCGCCTCCTCGATGGGATCCGAATACTGAACGAACGCCACACGGGCGAACCTCTCGCCGTCCGCATCGGGGTAAACACCGGGGAGGCCTTGGTCACCCCAGCTGACGGCGTGCGCGAAGGCCTGAACGTGGCCGGCGACGTCGTGAATACGGCTTCGCGGCTGCAGACTGCTGCGCCCGTCGGCGGGATTCTCGTCGGTGCGTCCACGTACCGAGCCACCAGCCAGGCCATCGAGTACGAAGAGCTCGAGCCCGTCATCGCGAAGGGGAAGGCGGAGCCTTTGCGGGTGTGGCGAGCGGTCGCCGTCCGGCCACTCGCCACCATCACCGAGCGGGGGGCCGCGACGCCTTTCGTCGGCCGCCATCTCGAGCGCAGCCTGCTGGAGCAAGCGTTCCTCCGAGCGCTCACGCAGAAGAGCGTGCAACTCGTGACCATCGTGGGCGAGCCGGGGGTGGGGAAGAGCCGCTTGGTGGCCGAATTCGGTGCCTCTCTCTCGCGGCTGGCCCCCGAGGCCACCGTGCAGTGGCGTCGCGGTCGGTGCCTCCCGTACGGCGACGGCATCACGTTCTGGGCTCTCGGTGAGATCGTGAAGGGACAGGCGGGTGTTTTCGACTCCGACTCGGCCCCCGACCGCGACAAGAAGCTCACCGAGCTGCTCGCCGGCCTGGTGGCGGAGTCTTCCGAACGGGCGTGGCTCCACGTTCGCCTGGCGCCGCTCGTAGGGGGAGACGCCGGCACCCCTGTGGAGCGGGAGGAGGCCTTCGCGGCCTGGCTCCAGTTCATCGAAGCCGTCGGCCGCGTCCACCCCCTGGTCACCGTCCTCGAGGACGTTCACTGGGCGGACCCGGCGATGGTCGCGTTCATCGAGCACCTCGCCGAGCATGCGACGGCCTCTCCGCTGCTGGTGATCGCCACGGCCAGGCCCGAGCTCTACGACCGCTATCCCACGTGGGGTGCGGGGATGCGCAACGCCGCCGTCGTGTCGCTCCCACCTCTCTCGGAGGACGAGACCACCACTCTCATCTCGAGCCTTCTGCACGCCGCCTCACTCCCTCCAGACACTCAGGAGCTCCTC
>VAYC01000012.1 GCA_005885025.1 Actinomycetota bacterium
CTGCCCCAGGAGTTCGTAGTCCCTGGGGCCACTCCGGCTTCGGCCGCTCTGGACTTGGCCCGCTCACTGGTACGCCGGGCCGAGCGCCGTACGGTCGAGATGCACGAAAGGGGTGAGGCGGTGAGTCCGGACCTCCTGCGTTACCTCAACCGGCTGTCGGACCTGCTCTTCGTCCTGGCGCGACGGTTGGCAGGTGGCCCTGAAGAACCCAGCCGGTCGCGCTGAGGCCGACGGGGCGTCAGCCCTGAGCTGCACCCCTCCCGGCACCGACGGCCAGGGCGACCTGCACGATGTCAGACCGAACGGCAGCGACGCCGGCGTCCAGGCGTGACTCCACCCTCGCGATGTCGGCTTTGAGCTCCGTCCGGAGTTCTGCCATCTCGCGACGGAGGGTCTTGAAACGGTCATTGGTCAGGTACGTCAGGACCGCCCCGACCCCGACAACCACGAACGTGTTGAGAAGCGTCGCCACCAAGTCCACATCTCCTCCCTCACTCGAGAGAGGGAGCCCGCACACACAAGAAAACGATATCGGGACCGAGCGACCTCACTGCGAGAACCCCCATAAAGCCGGGGCCTTGGCAGAGATCGCGTGCCCGAGTTCGAATGAACCAGCCGGATAAGACCTAGAGGCGGGCCAGGACCTCGGGAAGTTCGTAGAGTGACGCGATGCGGGCGTCGGCGAGCTCGACCTCCGGCCGGGTCGAGTGGAGCAGTCCCCACGGGCCTCGACTGATGAACACTCCCACCATGCCGACCCGCTGGGCCGGCAGGGCATCGTTGTCCAGGCGATCGCCCACGTACGCACACTCGTCCGCAGCAAGGCCGGCGAGAGCGGCCAGTCCTCGGAAGAACGCCGGAGATGGCTTGGCGGCTCCCAGGCTCTCCGCGGTGGCGACCAGGTCGACGGGGCAGCCCGCCTCGGCCAGCACGTCACCTGCTTCCCAGGCGGTCTGACCGGCCACCCCCAGCGCGTAGCCTCGGGTCCGCAGGGCCTGGAGGCACGGGACGGCGTCCGGGTAGAGGTCCTCGCCGGAGAAGAGGTCGGGATCGCCGGCATCGGCCCGTCTCTGTTGCTCAGCCACGACGTCGAGTCCCGGCCGAAACCGCTCAAACACCTGCAAGTGGTCTTCGTCCCGATCGATGATGGCGCCGAACATCGCCATGAAGGTGAACCGTGGAACGCCGAGCCAGTCGGCCCAGGCCGCCCATACGCGAGACTCATCCATCAGCGTCTCGCCGACGTCGAAGAACACCGCGCGCACGCTCATGCCGTCACCGCTAGCATTCGCATCACCCGATCGAGGAGGCTTTGACATGGTGCGTGTTCACATCTGGCTTCGCAAGAAAGAGGGCATATCTGCGGATGAGTTCCGCGACTACTGGCTCTCGAAGCATGCCCCGATCGCACGCGACGGCTACGAGCACCTCCGCGGCTATGAGGTCGAGCTGGTCACGCGGGTCCCGGAGGGCCAACAGGCCCCCTACGACGGGGTGGCCGTGCTGACGTGGGACGAGCGCGACGGGTTCTCGGCAGACATGAAGAGCGCTCCCGCCAAGCAGGCCACGGACGACCTGGAGAACTTCACGAGCGGGTTCGGACTGCTGTTCGTCGAGCACGCCGTCGTCAAGTAACAGGCCCTCTCCGATGCCGATGACTCAGCAGGAGATCGAGGCATTCCTCGCCGAGCCGCGTCTGTGCCACTTCGCCACCGTGGACGATCGGGGCCGCCCACGCGTTCGGCCGTTGTGGTTCCTGTGGAAGGACGGCGGATTCTGGCTGACCACCCGCCTGGAGGTCCGGCACACTGGCCGGGACCTCGCATCCAGCCCGTGGGTTGCCCTCTCTGTGGCTTCAGAGGACCGGCCGTATCGCGCGGTCATTGCCCACGGCCGGGTGGAGGTGGTGGAGCGGAACGAGGACACGCTGCTCGCCATCTCCGCCCGGTACGGGGACGATGAGGGGCGGCAGTGGGCGGCTCGTGCCATGCAGGAGCCGGATCGAGTGTTGCTGAGGCTGGTGCCCGAGACGCTGCTGACCTGGGACTACGGCCGAGAGGGCACGGAGGGCGCGAAGCGGACCACGCTCCGAACCTGACCGGGCGGACTCAACGGCCGGAGAATCCGCCCCCGAACCCTCCGAACGTCCCCGAACCGAACGGGCGGCGGCGTTGCCGGAACGACCCCTGCAGGTCGGACGCGTCAAACGGCGGAGCCGCCTCACCGGTGGTGGCGAACCGGTACAGCGCCGCGTTGAAGATGCCGCTCATGGTAGCTCCCATCGCGACCAGCCCGCCGATCCCGACGATCCCGACCAGGATCCCCAAAGGCACGCTCAGCACCCCGAGGACCGCAGCGACCGCGATCACCGGGATCGAGAGGACGAGCACGGCCAGGCCGATCCCGCCCGTGCCCACCAGTGTCTCCCCCCACCGCTGCTTGAAGATCCCCGCCGAGCGCTTCACCGCGTCGGTGGCGCCGGCGTCTTCGAACAGGATGACCGGCACGACGAAGAACGTGACCGCGCTCCAGGCGACGCCCACGATGGAGATCACGATCCGGCCGAGGATGCCCGCCTTCTCCTCGAGCGCGCGAAGGATCATGCCGACGGTGGCCGCGATGGCCGCCCAGGCGACGATGGGACCCAGCTTCGCCCGCGCCGCCCGCAGCCCGTCCTCGAGCGTGGGATCCCCGCCTTTCAGTCGGATCATGGCAGCGGCTACCACCGCAGCGTTGAAGAAGATCCCCACCAGGTAGGCGCAGAAGTAGAAGAGCGCCAGGAGCACGTAGGAGAAAGCGTTCGGGCTCTGCCCGCTTCGGATGCCGCCCGTCCCCCAGGCTGCCGCGACGAAGCTGCCGGCCACGACCACAGTGATGAGGCCAGAGACCACCGGCAGCACGATCAGCTCGCGGTCCTTCTTCAAGACCTCCCAGCTGGCTCGAAGCAGGCGAAAGGCCCGTTCGACTCGTTCCATGGATTCCCCCTCGAGGATGTGCGTCGATGGTATCCCGGCCGTTCGGCCGCGACCAGGACCGTTCTGGTCTTGCAGGCCGGCCGGATCAGACCTCGAGTCCCTCGAACAGGCTTCTCCGGACCGGTTCGTGGGCGAGGTCCCGCGGCGGCCAGGCCTGGACGAAGCACTCCTCGCCCAAGATCTCCGGCTGGAGGTCCTCCGGCAATTCCTGCAGCTCCACCTGCTGGGTCCGGTGGGCCCTGATCGCATCGAGCTTTCGCTTGACGACGTCCCGGCAGTCGACCCGGACCGAGATGCTCTCGTCCGGAACGCCCCTGGGCATGAACGGGGCCTGTGGGTCCCCGACGTCGAGGCCTCTGGCCCGAAGGGTATCCCACAATCGATCGAGCTCGGACTGCGGGATGGCAACGTAGAGCAGCCGCTGAAACGCGTTGTCCACTCCCCCCGGTCCTCTGGCGCGGTGGAAGGCATCGGTGGCGGCCTGTCCGACGGTGATGTGGTCATCGTGCTTGGTGATCCCCTCCGGGCCGAACGTCACCACCAGGTGCGGCCGGACCGACCCGAGCGCGTCGGCGATCCGGTCGATCAGCTCATCCCGGGGGACGTCCTTGAGTCCACCGTCGGGGTATCTGAGGAAATGGACCGAGGCGTCCTTCACACCGAGAACCTCGATCGCTTCCCGCTCCTCGGCCTCCCGGACCTGGGCCAAGTTCTCCTTGGTGGCGAGCGAGGCGTCGCTGATCACTCCCGCTTCCCCACTGGTCGCAACGATCAAGGTGTAGTCGACGCTGCCGCCGTCGATGGCGAGTATCCCTCCCAGCCCGTAGGTGTCGTCGTCGGGATGGGCGAAGACCGCCGCCAGGCGGATCCCCATCTAGAGGCCCGTGTCGTCGAGCCCGAGCAAAGGCTCCAGCCCGACGGTCAGCCCGGGCCGGCGGATTACCTCCTTGATGGCGAGGAGTACCCCGGGCATGAACGACACGCGCTGCATGGAGTCGTGGCGCATGGTGAGGGTCTGGCCGACGCCTCCGAAGATCACTTCCTGATGGGCCACCAGCCCCGGGAGACGGACCGAGTGGATGCGGATCCCCTGCACGTCGCCTCCCCGGACCCCTTCGATCGACTCGCTGCCGGGCCCCTCCCATGCTTCCCCCCTGGCCTTGGCCATGCGCTCGGCGGTGGCCAGGGCGGTCCCCGAGGGAGCGTCGGCCTTCCCCTCGTGGTGTAGCTCGATGATCTCGGCCGCGGGAAACACGCGGGCGGCCATGGTTGCGAAACGCTGGAGGAGCACCGCCCCGATGGCGAAGTTCGGGGCCACGATCACGTTGGACTCGGTCCCTCCCTCCTCCAGCAGCCGCTCGATCTCGCCCAGCTCCTCGGGGCCCAACCCGGTGGTGCCCACGACGATGTGCATGGCGTGCTCGATGGCCCACCGCACGTTGTCCATCACCACGTCGGGCCGAGTGAAGTCCACCGCGACCTCGGTCTCGGCCTGAAGGAGGGTCTCGATCTCGTCGGAGATCCGCACGTCGATCTCCGGATGGCCGATCATCGGCCCGAGCGGCTTGCCATCGAAGGACGGATTGATCCCGGCGACCAGGGCCAGGTCCGGGTCCTCGGCGACCGCCTGCGAGACCAGCCGTCCCATCCGCCCGGCCGCCCCCAGCACGCCCACTCGGATCACGTTCGTGCCTCCGCATGAGCCGCCACCCCGAGCGAGGTCGCGCCCGGTAGGACACCTTCAGCCGCATCCTCGTCGAACGCACCCTCCTCGAAAGGACCGATCACGGTCAGCGCCATGGGGCGAGAGAAGACGTCGCGGGCAACCCCCTCCGCGTCTTCCTTGGTCACCGCGTCCGTCCGGGCCAGCACCTCGTCGACCGTGAGGATCTCGCCGTGGCTGATCTCCGACCGCCCGACCCTGGACATCCGCCCGCTGGTGTCCTCGAGGGACAGGACCAGCGAGCCCTTGAGGTGGCCCTTGGCCCGCTCCAGCTCCTCGGCGGTGAGGCCTCCCCCCGCGATGTCCCGCATCTCCTGTCGGGCGATCTGCAGGACGTCGTGGGCTTTGGCGGGGGTGCACCCGGCGTACACGGCGAAGAGGCCGGTCTCGGCGAACATCGTGTGGTAGCTATAGACGGAATACGCCAGCCCCCGCTTCTCCCGGACCTCTTGGAACAGCCGGGACGACATCCCGCCGCCCAGCGCCGAGTTGACCACGCCGAACGCGAATCGCTTGGGATCCTTGCGCGAGAATCCACTCGTTCCGAGCGTGATGTGGGCCTGCTCGGTGGGGCGGTGCTTGACCAGCGTGGCGCTGGCAACCGCGGGAATGTCCCCGCCGGCTCGAACCTTGGGGGCCTGGCCCGTCGAGACCTGAGGGCCGGTGTCCATGTGTCCTTCCACCAGCGCACAGACCTCCTCGTGGCGGAGGTTGCCGGCGGCAGCGATCACGAAGTGCGGCGGCTGATACAGGCGATCGTAGAACCGCTTCACCTGGTCGCGAGAGACCGAGGTGATCGTCTCTCGGGTGCCGAGGACCGGCCGCCCCAGGGGGTGGCCTTTCCACAATGCCTCGGCGAACAGGTCGTGGATCAGGTCGCCGGGATCGTCGTCGCGCATGTTGATCTCTTCGATGATCACCATGCGCTCGGCCTCGAAGTCGGCCTTCGCCAGAACGGAGTTCTGGAGCATGTCGCTCATGTAGTCCACAGCCATAGGGAGGTCCTGGTCGCGGACGCGGCAGTAGTAGCACGTGTATTCCTTCGCCGTGAACGCGTTGAGGTCTCCCCCGACGGCATCGAAGGCCTCCGCGATGTGACGGGCGGATCGGGTTCGCGTGCCCTTGAACAGCAGGTGTTCCAGGAAGTGCGACGCCCCCGCCACGGCGGGACGTTCGTCGCGGGAGCCGACGTCGACCCAGATCCCAAGGGCCGCCGAGCGCATGCCCGGCATCGTCTCGGTGACGATCCGAAGGCCCGATGCGTATTCGGTTCGGATGAGCTCAGGCTCGGCTTGCGCCCGGCGGGGACTCAAGGCTCGCGCCGTCCTCCGCGATCACCTTCCCCCCGGTCGCGGTCGCCGCGGTCCCGGCGGGGACGGAACCCCCGGCCGCCCCGGCCGTCGCCCTCCCGGCGGGGACGGCGCTCGCCCTGGGCTTCCTCCCCCTCCACTCGGGGCCAGCCACCCTCGGGTGGATCCCAGCCCTCGCCGACCGGCTTCAGGCTGACCTTGCCCTGCGGGTCGATCTCCTGGACCTCCACGGTGAGCTTGTCGCCCACCTTGACGGCCTCCTCGACCGAGGAGAGTCGCTTCCCCCGTCCGAGCTTGGAGATGTGCACCAGGCCGTCTCGCCCGGGGAGGATGTTGACGAACGCGCCGAAGGTCGTGGTCTTGACCACCGTACCCTCGAAGCGCTCCCCGACCTGCGGGAGGCGCGGATTGATGATGGCTTCGATCATGTCCACGGCCCGCTCCGCGCTCTCGCCGTCCCGGGATCCGATGAAGACCCGACCGTCGTCCTCGATGTCGATGTCGGCGCCGGTCAGCGCGATGATCTCGTTGAT
>VAYC01000402.1:0-200 GCA_005885025.1 Actinomycetota bacterium
CCTTCCTGGGCGAACAGGAGCGCCTCGCCTCGGCCGATGCCTCGCCCCGCACCGGTGATGACCGCGACCTTCCCGTCGAGCGTGCCCATGGTGTCCAGCCTCCGGTTCTAGACGGGTCGCCGACCGGAACGCTACCTGAAGGAACGGTCCGGAGCGTAGACGAGGGGTCGCGGCGGGCCCATCGGCCCGCCGCGACCCTC
>VAYC01000402.1:336-1517 GCA_005885025.1 Actinomycetota bacterium
AGTGATCTGGCCCAGCGTGCAACTCGAGCCCGTGGCGTTGGCGAACACTGGGTAGGCCTTCCCGTTCGAGCCGAACGAGGTCGACATGTAGTCGCCCAGGAAGTAGCCACCCGCGTTGGGCAGGCCTTTCTGATTGATGGGACCGAGCACCTTCGTCGGCCCCGACCACGTCTGCCCGGCGTTCGTCGATGAGACGAACCCGCCGAGGATCTTGCACGTGGATGAGTTGCAGTTGTTCGTCGGCATCATGTAGAAGGTCACGCCGAGGTGAGCGGTGCTCCCGTGCGTGGCGTGGTCGACCCCCATCCCCAAGAGGAAGATCTCGACCTGGCTTCCCGTCGGGACGACCGGCACCCTCTTGACGGAGCTCCACGTCTTGCCGTCGTTCGAGGTGCTGAACACGATGTCGTCGGCCTGGCAACTCGTTCGGAACCGGCAGTCGGACCAAGCGACGTACACCTTCCCGCGCCCGTCGACCTCCGCCGAGGCCAGGCCGGTGCCGTCACGCATGTTGGTGGCGCCGTGGGCGATGATCGAGGCGATCGTGAAGGGACCCGTGTAGCTCACGCCACCGTTCGTAGAGACGAAGGACTGCAGACCATTGGCGGTGATGGGCATGACCACGGTGCCATTCGTCTTCACGACCGGCTGACCCCCGATGACCGAGGCGCCTGGAACCGAAGAGGGGGTCCAGGTTGCCCCGCCGTCGGTGGACCGGCTCATCTTCAGGGCGTTGCCCTGGAAGAAGTCGTCCCACTGGACGTAACAGTTGCCGTAGAAGGAGCTGGCGGCGGTCGTGTCGCAGGTGATCCATTCCTTGTCGTAGAAAGAACCGCCCCCACCTTGGGACACCGTCACCGGCGCTTGCCAGGTGAGGCCCCCGTCGAGGGATCGGCTGGCCAGGACGGCCTTGCCGGTCGTGCCCGTGATCGCCAAGCCGGTGATCATCCAGACGTCGTGCTTGGGGTCGTAGCCGACCGACGGGTCGCTGATCCGGTCCCACGGCCCCGGCGGGCTGGCGTAGACCGTGGTGCTGGGAAGGAATCCGTTCGTCCAGGTAGCCCCGTTGTCGGTGGACGTTGCCCACCCGATGTTGTTGGCCCCGCCGTCCGGGAACCGACCGGTCTGAAAGACCCCTACGATGGTGCTGCCGAACGAGTACGTGTCGGGCTCGAGCTCGG
>VAYC01000404.1:0-1254 GCA_005885025.1 Actinomycetota bacterium
GATCCGCCGGACAGCCGATTGCCTCTCAGCAAGATCGCGTCGACGATTTAGCCGATACCCCTGGACTCAAGGGTCGCAAAGGAGAAGCGGCACTGAGCGGCAAACGCGACAGAAGAGAGGCGCACACAGCTGCGACCGCCTTTATGGCCGCGGTCATCCTTTCCGTGGTCCTGCTCTTGGCGCGCAGTTGGTTCCTCAACCCGAGTGAATTCCAGCGGGCGGGCCTTCTCTTCTGGGTCGTCGCAGTGGCAGCGATCGAACTTCTTCCGGTGCCCGTAACGTCGAAAATCCAACTGAGCCTCGCCTTCCCGATCCTGTTAGCCGTGGGGATCATCTACAGCCCATACGTTGCAGCATTCGTCGCCCTGGTCGGATCCTTCGATCCAAGAGAGTTGAAACGAGAGATCACCCTAACCAAGTCGCTATTCAATCGATGCCAACTCGCCTTTTGTCATCTCGCCGGCTCAGCGGCGTTTCACTCGGTCGCCTCCGTTCACTCTCCTCTTCCGAGACTCATTCCCAGTGCGCTGATGGCGACGGCGGTCATCTTCACTGTGAACGTAACCTTCGTCACTATGGCCACTCATCTCCTCTATCAAGTGTCGTTCGAGAACATCCTTAGACAGCTCAGACTTGGCGCTCTTCATGAATTTCTACTCAACTACCTAGGACTCGGTTTCGTCGCCGTGCTAGTGGCACGCTTGTACGAGGTCCCCGACATCAGCGTTCTTGCCGTGGCGGCGTTCATCTTGCCGCTGATCTTTGCGCGGCAGATGTTCTTCCGGAACCTTGCGCTTCAGGAGGCCCACAAGGAGCTGAAGGACCGTGAGCAGGTCATGCGCGCGCTATCCAATCGCATGGCGGAGGAACGGCAGGACGAACGCATGCGGATCGCCGCTTACCTTCATGACGATCTGGCGCAGATGCTGTTCCGGCTCAATCTCCAAGCCGAGATGGCGAAGAAACGCGTGGTTCAAGGCGACACCGACGCAGTCATCAAGGACCTCGAAGGGATCCTCAGGACGAAACAGGACACGTCCGACGCGATCCGCGCTTTGATCCGAGATCTGCATCGCTCACCCATCGGCCGGCGTGGCCTCCGGCGTGGCCTGGCCGAAGCCATTCAGAGCTTCGCGGAGGACATGACCCGAGGCGGCGCGACCAAGATCGTCACAGATGTGGTGGAAGTCTCCCTTCCTCCTCCCATCCAGCTCCTCATCTACCAGATCTCTCGGGAAGGCGCGATGAACGCCC
>VAYC01000404.1:1306-2891 GCA_005885025.1 Actinomycetota bacterium
AGCGCTCCGCCCCCGGAGGGTCATTTCGGGTCCGTGATGATGCGCGAGCGTGCCCTGGTCGCGGGAGGGACGTACTCGATCCACAGCCAGCCCGGCGAAGGGACCAGGATCACGGCGACCTTTCCTCGGGTCTGGGTGGAGGAAGGAACGAAGCTCGAAGCCGACGCAGCCGGGCCGCACTCGAACGGCCAAGGAGGTGGACAGGAGCCACCCGTGGGGACGTCCGTCGGTCCCGCCCGCGCCCCCGAGACGGCTGCTGGGAGGACCTCTGCCTCTACGAACGGGAAGGAAGCTGAGGGCTGGCTCTCGCTCCCTCCCGAGGATCGCCCCCCGTCGACTCCGAAGGAACCGGTGGGTCCGTCGCCCGACCCTGCCGATCCCGACCCACGGGCCGTTCCTGCCTAACCCTTTGCCGGTGCCGCCCGGGAGGGCCCTTCGTCCCGGCCGCGATGACCCAGGTCACCCCGAGGAAGAAGAACACGTCCCCCGCGCTCAGCACGAGGTGGATCGGACCGCCCAAAGGGATCACATCGCTCAGGGGTAGCAAGACGTCATCTCGCCGAGCCAGATGGTGCTTGGCCCCGCCACCCGCGGTGAGCTCAGCCAACGTCGCCCGATAGGACGGTCCGTACGCCCTTTGCAAGGCGGTCCGGCTCACCGGCATCCCGCCGTTGAGAGAGATCACGAAGAGGTTCAAGGCGAAGCCGATCGCGATGAGCACGAATCCCGCCAACCGGATGTTCGCGGCCACGAACACCAGGAGGACCGCGTAGGAGGCGATCAGCAGGCCAACGGCGATCGCGTGATCGGATCCGGAGGCAGCAGATGCCGGAAGGAGCTGCAACGCCAGACCGAGCAGGGCCAGTGGCCACCACCGCAGACGAATCTCAGAGAGCGTGCGGAGGCTGCCGCCCAGGGCCAGGCCGGCCAACGTTCCGGCCACGATCGCTCCGGCGATCAGCAGCACACGCGCAGGCTACGTCTTTGGCGTTCTGGACGCGAGGGGCATGAGCGCTTGGCGCATGTGGCCTCCGAGTAGAGTCCCTTCGCCATGGCTCGGATGGTTCCCTTCCCCATGTTGCCCACAGAGAGCTCGGCTGAACGGCGGCTCTACGAGGGCTTCCTCGCCCAGCTCTCTCAGGAGTACGTCGTCTACCACAGCGTCGACTGGGTGCTGAGTCCTTCGCAACCGGGCGGGCCGCCCACACAGGGAGAGGCCGACTTCGTGATCGCGCATCCCGCTGACGGACTGCTCGCGCTCGAGGCCAAGGGTGGGCAACTCTCCTACGATCCCGCCACCAGACGATGGGCCCAGACCGGACGCAGCGGGCGCCACTTCCTGGACGAAGACCCGTTCCACCAAGCCCGCGACGAGATGCACTCGCTCATCGAGATCCTCTCGCGCCAACCGGGCTGGGTGCGCTGGCGCCCGTCCTACGGATACGGGGTGGCCTTTCCGGATGGGATCTACGACACGGACGCCCATCCGGCGGCCAAGGCGGCATGGGCGATCGACCGGGACGACCTGGATCGGCTCGGCGAGCGGGTCCGGGAGGTCATGGCCGAGTGGCGGCACCCAGGGCGT
>VAYC01000034.1:0-7599 GCA_005885025.1 Actinomycetota bacterium
GGAGGAACGGCGCGACGGGCTCTTCCTGGCGATCGCGCAGAACACGACGCCGTACACCTACTTCCGAAGCCGCGCCATGCGCCTGTGCCCGGATGCTGAGCTGGAAGGCGGCCTCGACCTTCTGGCCCTCGACAGCTTGAAGACCCGGGTGGCCATTCCCGTCGTCGCGCGTGCGTTCCGGTCGGCTCGCCACGTTCGTCGGCGCCACGCGATCTACGTGAAGGACCGGCGCCAGTTCGACCTTCGGTGCGATCGACCCCTGCCCGTGCAGGTCGACGGAGAGTTCATCGGCGAGCACGAACGACTCCTCGTCGAATCCGTGCCGGCCGCGCTGGGCGTCTTGTTCTAGCTGGCTAGCTCGCGCGAGCGCGGAATCGGTCGCGGATCGGGACCGCCATGGCCGGGTCGTTCGTGGCGATCGCATCGACGCCCATCGCGAACAAACGTTCGACTGCTTCCGGCTCGTCCACCGTCCACGATCCGATGCGGATGCCGTCAGCGTGTGCAGCATCGAGGAAGGCCTCGCCCGCTGCCACCAGGGCCGAGGCCTGGGGAAGCAGCAGGTCATGGCCATTGCCGCGCACGTACACGAGTGCTGCCCACGGGTCGACCGCCGCGGTGGTGATGAGGCCGGTGGGGAGGTCTGGAGACTGTTCCTTGGCCCGCTCGATCGATAGCCAGTTGAACGAGGAGACGAGCACGATCCCGTCGAATCGCGTCTCTTCGATCAACCGCAGCGTCTCCAGGACGATCGTCTCGCGCGGGGAGTCGAACGAAGGTTCGCCCGGGAGATTCTTGATCTCGAGGTCGACGGCCACTCGCCCGGACAGCGCTTCCAGGACTTCCTGCAGCGTGGGGATCTCGGCCCGCGGCCCTCGCCCCCCTGTGGCATCGAGGGCCTTGATTTCCTTGAGGGTCATCAGATGCACCGATCCCGAGCCGTCGGTGGTCCGGGACACGTCGAGGTCGTGCAGGACCACGGGGACGCCATCGGCCGTGAGACGGACGTCGAGCTCGACCATGTCGGCCCCCGCGAGAGCTGCGGCAAGGAACGAAGACAGCGTGTTTTCGGGATGCGTTGCCGACGCGCCGCGATGCGCGACGATTGCGGGCCAGAATTGTCGGTCAATCTTCGATAGGGCCATTGTGTGCGCGGGAAACGGCTCAGTATAATCCGCGTCTCTCTGCCGCTCGCCTTGGTAGGGGAACCGAATCGGGGGCGAGCATCGCAGAGAGGCCGGCTCTGCCGGATATCGTGCCCGGACCTCGCGAAGGGGGGCTCGCTTTGGACTGGGTTCACCGCGCTCGCTGCAGAGACGAGGATCCTGAGCTCTTTTTCCCCATCGGCACCGCCGGACCGGCTGCCACGCAGATCGCGGCGGCGAAAGCCATCTGCATGCAGTGCGAGGTCCGGATGGAGTGCCTCGAATGGGCCATGGCCACCTGTCAGGACGCCGGCGTGTGGGGCGGCCTGTCGGAGGAAGAGCGGAGGGCGCTCCGGCGAGCCCGGCGAAGAGGCGAGGCCGCGAGGGTTTCGGTCTTCGGATGACGCGAAGCGACTCGAGGATGGGTCCGCGCTAGACCCTGCTCGACGGGCACAGGTCGTTCACCGGGCAGACCTCGCATCTCGGCGTGGGCGCCTTGCACACCCGTCGTCCATGCTCGATCAGAACGTAGGTGAACGGGAACCAGTCCCGCCGGGGGATGATCTTCATGAGGTCCTGCTCGATCTTGTCCGGGTCGGACTTGGCTGTGAAGCCCAGCCTCTGGGTCACCCTTCGGACGTGGGTGTCCACCGCGATGCCGGCGTCAGGATCCGTGCGATGCCGGTCAGGATAGGAGTTGCCCTGCACGATGTTGGCGGTCTTGCGGGCAACCCCGGGGAGCGTGATCAGCTCCTTCATCGTCTGCGGCACCTCGCCGCCGAACTCCTCCACGATCTTCCTGCAGGCCCCCCGGATCGACTTCGCCTTCTGGTTGAAGAACCCGGTCGGCCTGATGTCGGCGGCCAGCTCTGACTCGGGGACCTTCAGGTAATCCTCACAGGTACGGTACTTCTGGAACAGCGTCGCGGTGACCTGGTTGACCCGCTCGTCGGTGCATTGGGCAGAGAGGATCGTAGCGACCAGCATCTCCAATGGATTCGTGAAGTTCAGTGCGACCTTCGCATCGGGGTAGGCCTCTTTCAGGCGGCGCATGACCTCCGGAGCTCGCTCCTGCAGGGGACTCGTCCGGGACAGGCTCACGGGTCCGAAGGATACGCTCGGCCCGCGCTGCCGGACCGCCCGGTGGTCGAAGCCTGATGGCTTTCGGTGTCCTGAGCTCAGGCCTTCCCGGGCGCGAGTCGCTTGCCCCGGTAGTTCGGGAAGCTCAGGTCTGCGTGCTGCCAGCACGTCGATCCGAGGTTGTAGATGGACAGCTTGGTGCTGCACCCAGGGGCTGCACAGATCCGACCACCGGTCGTGGTGGGCGAAAGGGGCGGGACCTTGCCTGGGCGGCTTCCTTTCATCTCTTTCGAGATATTCGCGTGAAACAGCCGGCGGGGTTCCGCCGGAACCTGAAACCTTTGTGAAGATCGGGTAGCGCGTCCTCAGAGGGTCCCCGGCGGTCCCTCGCGCTCGGGGAAGCGCGTGGTCCGGATGGCCATCCGGACCCGCCACACCAGATGCTCAGGGGCCTCGGATCGGCACTTGGCCCGGACGATCTCCTTCAACCGGCGCCGGAACTCGGCCCGCTCGAAGCACGGTGGGCAGTCCGCGAGGTGCTCGGCGAGCTGCACGGACTTGACCTGATCGAGCTCACCATGGAGGTAGTGCTCGATCTCGGACAGAACCTCTTCGCAGCTAATCTCGGACAAGGCCACGCTCCCTGACTACGTCCCACAACCGCTTTTCCAGGGCCTTTCTTCCACGGTGCAAACGGGACATGACGGTGCCGATCGGGACTCCCGTGATGTCCGCGATCTCCTTGTAGCTGAACCCCTCCACGTCGGCCAGAAGCACGGCGATCCTGAACTGGTCGGGAAGGGAGGACAGTGCCTCCTGGACGTCCTCGTCCGGGAGGGATTCGATGACCGATGCCTCGGCCGAGGGCTCCGCCCCCTGCTCGGTCATCTTCGAATAGAGGTACCAGTCCTCGATCTCGTCATCCGAGACGGTCTGGGGCTCGCGCTGCTTCTTGCGGTAGGTGTTGATGAACGTGTTCATGAGGATCCGGTAGAGCCACGCTTTGAGATTCGTGCCCGGCTGGAACTGGTGGAACCCGCGATACGCCCGCAGGAACGTCTCCTGGACCAGGTCCTCGGCGTCCGCCGCGTTGCGGGTGAGGCGGAAGGCGGCCGAGTACAAGCCGGGCAGTAGCGGAAGGGCCTCGGCTTCGAACCGGGCCTCCAGTTCCTGATCGCGCCTCGAGGCTTCAGCCTGACTCATCACGCACCGTAATGGCATCGTACCCGCTCGCCCCGTCTGGGTGAGGGGCGGCGTGCTTCGGAGTCTGGAGAAGACCCTGACCGTCGTACGCGCGGACGAGGATGCCAGACTGGCCGCCGAGCTGGGAACCACCCCACGTCAGGAGCCACCGCCGCCACGTGAGCGGCGACAGCGTCGTCTCCAGTTCGGCCGGGGTCCACGTCTTGCCGCCGTCGGTCGAAACCTCGACCCGGGAGATCCCCCGATCTCCCGCGAACGCCACTCCGGCGAAGGTCACGGTCTCGCGGACCTGTGAACCCGAACGTGGGACATCGATCCGAGACATCGTCTTCACGAGGGCAGGCTTCGACCAGCCCCGCTGCTCCCAGTACCCGATGTAGGGACGGTCCACCACCTCCATCCCGACCAGCCACTTGGGATTCTTCATCCCGTAGGTCCCCACCGAGAGAACGCGCACCGGAAACCCGTGGGCCCGCGGCAGGACGCGGTCGTTCATGCCGATCGCGAGCAGCGTGCTCTGGTCCATAGCCTGCTCGACCGAGAGGCTCTCGGTGTACCCTCCAGCCGCCCGCAGGACCACCTCGACAGCATTCGAGCGCACGCCCGCGCGATTCAGGACCAGCGGCATCGGCACGCCGACCCACTTCGCGGTCGAGATGAGGTCTCCCCCGATCGTGTTACTGATGCACTCCAGCGTCTGGAAGCGTTCCACGGCGGGTAGGCGCTTCAGCTCTTCGTACGTCAATCCAAACGGTCGGCCCACCACCCCGCCGACCGTCAGGCGCCAGGTGTCGGGATCGATGTCTGGATCGATGATCTCCTCGTCCACCACGTAGAACGATTCGTTCGAGGTCACCTCGGGGGTGAGCCCCGCTACCTGTGCGAAGGCCCGGTCGGCTGGGACCTCCGGAGGACGCAGGACACGCATGAGATCGGGTAGGACGAGGGTCTTCCTTCCCGGGTCCGGACGGCGGTACAGGAGCCTGCCCAGGTCCGCCGCCCCGACCAGGACCCCGAGCACTCCCCACCACAAAGCGCGGAGCACGTAGCGCCGGGAGAGATCGGTGGCCTGCGTCGCCGGGGCGGCCGCCAAGCGAGCGTATGTCCAGCTCGCCGCGGCTCCGCCCGCCAGGTCGATCGGGAGGCTCAGAGCGGCGAAAGCGCCTCGGCCTACCGATTCCGCCGGGGTCGGATAGATGAGCACGGACAGCACCCACATCGGAACGAAGCTGAGAGCTCCGGCTGCGAGGCGTCGGCCTGTGGATCCTGCCGTCAACGCCGGAATGAGCAGCCCAAGGAACGCGCCGGACGCCAGGAACGCGACGAGCGTGCCGACCACCGCCAGGCGGATTGCCCAATGCCCGAGCCGTTCGATGAAGTAGGTGGCCAGTCCCCCAGGCGCGGCCTTCACCACGGCCTGCGCAAGTGCGAGAGGCAGGAAGGGAACCGAGGGAACCGCCGTGTGCACGATGGCCATCGCCCCAGTGACCACGGCCGAGCCGACCAGCCCCGCAGCAGCGGCGGGGCGCCAGAACTTCATTTGGCCAGGATAGGGCCGACAACCTGTGAAGGGGCTGGAAGGTGAACCCGGTGGGAAGATATACGGTAATACGACGTTGAACTCATCGACGATCTGAACGGACGAGGACCTTTCATGGCAAATCGCGACGGGGACGAACGGCGAGGTCGAGGGCGCTGGCAGGGCTTCGACTTCGGCGGCGGATCGGGACAGTCTGGGCGTAACCCGTGGCGGTTCCTGATCCTCTACGTGGTGGTCGGAGTACTCCTCCTGGCCCTGCTTCGAACGCTGGCCAGCCCGGGTCCGGCCAAGGCTCAGCTCAGCGACTTCTATGCCCAACTCGGGCGAAGTCAGGTCAGGGCGGTCACGATCACGAGCAGCTCGGTCGACTGGACCAGCACGCAAAACGTCAGCTACTCGGCGACCCTGCCTCCGAACTTCGACACGTCCACGCTGGTGCAGCAGCTCCAGTCCGAGCACGTCCCCCAGTTCAAGGGCCAGCAGCCGAGCGCCTTCGCTTCGCTGCTGCTGCAATGGATCCTTCCCTTCGCCATCCTGGCGCTGATCTGGGTCTTCCTGATCCGACGGATGGCGGGAGGCGGAGCTGCGTCCGCGCTCAACCTCGGGAAGAACCGGGTGAAGATCTACGACCGCAAGGAGATGAAGACCACCTTCTCGGACGTGGCCGGGCTGGACGAGGCGGTGGAGGAGCTCAAGGAGATCGTCGAATTCCTGCGAAATCCCAGGAAGTATCAACGGCTGGGCGGGCGCATCCCGAAAGGCGTCCTGCTGCTCGGCCCGCCCGGGTGCGGGAAGACACTCTTGGCACGGGCCGTGGCCGGAGAGGCCGGCGTTCCGTTCTTCTACATGTCGGGCTCGGAGTTCGTCGAGATGTTCGTGGGACTCGGCGCGGCCCGGGTCCGCGAGCTTTTCAGCCAGGCCAAGGAAAAGGCTCCTTGCCTGGTGTTCCTGGACGAGCTCGACACCATCGGGAAGTCGCGAGCGGGAGCACTGGGCGGATCATTCGGATCGCATGACGAGCGCGAGCAGACCCTGAACCAGTTGCTCGTGGAGATGGACGGCTTCGACACGTCGAAGGGCGTCATCCTGATGGCAGCCACCAACCGGCCAGACGTCCTCGACCCGGCGCTGCTTCGCCCCGGCCGGTTCGACCGGCAGGTCGTTGTGGACCGGCCCGACCTCCGCGGCCGCGAGGCAATCCTCAAGGTCCACAGCCGAGGGGTGGCCATGGACCCCAAGGTCGACCTGCGGGTGCTGGCCGCTCGAACCCCAGGGTTCACCGGAGCCGACCTCGCCAATGTGGTGAACGAAGCGGCCCTCCTTGCCGCTCGCCGAGAGAAGGACTCCGTCGGGATGGAGGAGCTCGAGGAGGCCATCGACCGCGTGGTGGCCGGGCTCGAACGGAAGAGCCGTGTCCTATCGGAGAAGGAGAAGGTCCGGGTCGCCGCCCACGAGATGGGCCACGCCGTGGTCGGCCTCAGGTTGAAGAACATCGACCCGGTGCACCGGGTAACGATCATCCCCCGCGGGATGGGCGCCCTGGGCATCACCATGACCCGGCCCCTCGAGGACCGCTACCTCATGACCGAGCCCGAGCTCAAGGACCGGCTGGCCTTCGCCCTGGGCGGCCGGTCGGCGGAGGAGATCATGTTCGGCGAGATCTCCACCGGGGCCCAGAACGACCTCGAACAGGCCACCGAGGTGGCCAGGGCCATGGTCGCGGACTTCGGGATGAGCCCCAAGATCGGTCCCCTCTCCTTCGGGCAGAACGGGTTTCGGTCCCGCGAGGGGCGGCTGCTGTTCCCCGGGGAGCGCCCCGAGATGTCCGAGCAGACCGCCCGGCTGGTCGACGAGGAGATCGCCCGCCTCGACCGCGCCAAGACGATCCTGGCCAAGGACCGAGCCCTCCTGGAGAAGCTGGCCGTGGTGTTGACCGAGCGCGAGGTGATCGAGGGTAAGCAGCTTCGCCGCTACGTGGAGGGCGACGAGCCGATCCCCACCACGGAGGAGCTCAAGCGCGAGGCGGAGGACCGCCGCAACGGAGACGAACCGGCCAAGCAGCCGACCGGGCCAGAGATCATCATGACGCCTTCGGAGTCGAGCCCGGACTTGGAGATTCCCTCCCGTCCCGACTAGCGCCGCGTGCTCCTGCTGACCAGCAAGTCGGTCCTGCCGCGCCACTTATCAAGGAACCGGTAGAAGTTGCGCTTCGACAGCCGATCGCGTTCGACCTCGGGAGTGCTCGACCACATGCGGTGCTCGTGCCGGGTCACTTCCATAGGCGTCACCGTTGCCCGCAGCCCCATCGCCTTGATCTGGAACGACAGCTCGATGTCGGCGGTCCGGTAGAATTTGAACTTCTCGTCGAACCGAAGCCCGCGTTCCACCAGTTCGCGCCGGAAGGCCATCACGTATCCCTCGACGGCGTCCACCTCGGGGCCGGCAGATTCGTGGAACTCGTGCAGGTCGTCCGTCACGATACCGAAAGGTCCCGTAACCCCGACGGCCGGATCGCGGAGCGCTTCGCAAAGCTCCTGTAGACCGTCGTCCACGAACTCCACCGACCCGTCGACGAGGATCACGACCTCCGAGGCGGCGCGACGCAGCCCCGCGTTCTGCGCCATCGCCCAT
>VAYC01000034.1:7619-8919 GCA_005885025.1 Actinomycetota bacterium
TGCCCGCTGCGTCCACGATGATGGACTGGAAATCCCCCGAGAGCGTTCGCCCCACCGATCGAACGCTTCGGCGGACGTCCTCCGGCCAACCTTGAACCACCCACTGAACGGCAGGCCCGTCGAAGCTCGGCGGCCCCTCCAATACGCTCGGAACGTCCTGCGACCGCGCGTACACCGTCGCCGATTCCTCGGGAGCTTCGGGTCCGCGAGGCGTCAGCTCCGACCCGGACGGCGTGTCGTGCACGTCGAAGCCCGCCAGGTGGATCCGGTCTCGTAGCTCGTCCGCGCGGGAGTAGTCCCCCGCCCTGCGGGCCCCTTCCCTCGCCTCCGCCAGAGCCCGAACCTCATCGGGGACCTCGCTCACCGGAGTCCCTCGACATGGTCGATGAACGACATCACGGCCTGGTCCGCCGCGTCCGGCTGCTCCGAGTGATAGAGGTGGCCCGCTCCTTCCAGGAGGACCAGCCGGGCCCCGGGGATGGCCTGCGCCAGTCGCTGGCCGTTCTCCACCGCCACCAGCCGGTCGCCGGTCCCGTGCAGCACCAGGGTGGGAACCGAGATCTCGCCGAGCCGGTCCCAGGCGTCCCACCCTTCGACCGCCTCCCACTGCCGGCGGCCCGCGTATAGCGGCTGGGGGTTCTGGCTGCCCACCTGGACGTCCTCGGCCACGTGATCGGGGTGTTCCCGAGCGAAGGACTCGGAGTACAGGGCGAGATAGGGGCGGTCTTTCGGGACCTTCCCCCGAGATCCGACAGGCGTGGCGTGCTGCCGCCCCGCGTGGGTCGCCGCCAGGATCAGCGAGCGCACCCGCTCCGGACTCGACAGCGCCATCTCGATGGCCACCATCCCGCCGAGGGATTGGCCGTAGACGTGCGCGGAGCGCACCTCGAGATCATCCAGCACCCCCACGGTGTCCTCCACTAAGGTTCGCATCGAGATCTTCCCGTGAGGCTTGTCGGACCGGCCGTTGCCCCGGAAGTCGTAGGCGATGACACGGTGGCGCGAGGCGAGATGCGGGATGTTGCGGCGCCAGCCGGGGACGTCGCCGCCCCGTCCCTCCAGGAGGATCACCGGCGGTGCCCCTTCGGGCCCGTGCAGCTCGTAGTAGAGACGACAGCCGTCAGGGCGTCGGGAGAAAGGCATCAGGCTCGCTCCCTCACCGACGCGTCGCCCTGGGGGCGAACGTCTCCAGGATCGAGCGATGGTTCGCGACCAGCCGCTCTTCGGAGGGCCCCACCCATGCCCCGCCCAGGATGACTCGGTCCACCAGCCCGTCGAACCGCTCCAGTCGTTCCCGGCA
>VAYC01000403.1:0-526 GCA_005885025.1 Actinomycetota bacterium
GAGAGCCGGCCGAGGGATCCGTGGAACAGGAAGTACGCGCGATGGCGACCATGAACCCTGGAAATGCGGTCGAGCACCCGGCTCTCTCGCTCCGCCCGAGCAACAGCTCGACGACGTGCAGCATCGCGTTGCGCCAAGCTGTCCTCAGGGCTCCAGCCGTACCCGACCCTCCCGCCCCAGAAGCTGTACCCCTCCCAGAGGCAAAACCAGCAGTCATCTGGGGTCGAGGTGTGGGATTTCAATACCCGGGCCAAAGCTCGCAGCTGATCGCGAGGAAGGGATCCCTGGAGTGGCACAGCGTCCTGCCACTCTTGGCTGTGCGCAGGGTCGAGGCCGCTCACCTCGGTGAATCCGATCTCTGGCCGAAGCGCTCGTGCATTCAGATCGGCGAGGACGGACCACCGTACAGTTCCGACATTGCCTTCTGCCCGGTAGGCGGGATGCAGGATCCGGGCATAAGCCTCGAACCCTTCTGGAACGAAGCTCCCGACACGCACTCGACCTTCTTCTTCTGAGCCCGGACCCC
>VAYC01000403.1:569-3514 GCA_005885025.1 Actinomycetota bacterium
TCCGTCGCGAGCTCGAGCCCATCAGGAACCGGCAGAAGCGCCACCGATCACTCGCTCCTCATCGGCTCGGGTGGTACTCGCCGAAGACCTCGCGTAAGGCGTCGGAGACCTCGCCGAGCGTCGCGCCTGCTCGCAGTGACTCCTTCATGGGATACAGGACGTTCGCCGTGCCGCGGGCGGTCTCCCCCACCTGGCGAAGCGCCTCGTCCACGGTTCCCTGGTTCCTCGCGGCGCGAAGCGACCGGAGCCGCCCCTTTTGTGCCTCCACCCCGGCTTCGTCGATGCGCTGGATCTCCGGCGGGACTTCGTCGTCGCTCGCGTAGCGGTTGACCCCAACCACGACCCGATCGCCGGATTCGACAGCCTGCTGGATACGGAACGCGGATTCGTGGATCTCGTCCTGGATCCACCCCGCCTCGATGGCCGCCACTGCCCCGCCCATCCCGTCGATCTTTTCGATGTACTGCCATGCCCGTTGCTCGACGTCGTTGGTGAGCGACTCCACGAAGTACGAGCCGCCCAGCGGGTCCACCGTGTCGATCACGCCCGACTCATGGGCCAGGATCTGCTGGGTCCGAAGTGCGATCTTCACCGCCCGTTCGGTTGGGAGCGACAGGGCTTCGTCGAACGAGTTCGTGTGCAGCGACTGCGTCCCCCCGAGCACGGCTGCCAGCGCCTCCAGGGCGGTTCGAACCACATTGTTCTCGGGCTGCTGAGCCGTGAGCGTCGCCCCGCCCGTCTGCGTGTGGAACCTGAGCATCGCGCTGCGAGGATCTTTGGCCCCGAACCGCTCGGTCATGATCCGGGCCCACAGGCGGCGGGCGGCGCGAAACTTCGCCACCTCTTCGAAGAAGTTCATGTGGCAGGCGAAGAAGAAGGAGACACGCGGGGCGAAGTCGTCGATGGCCAGCCCCGCGTCCAGGGCGGCCTGCACGTAGGCGATGGCGTCGGACAGGGTGAACGCCACCTCCTGCACCGCGGTGGCGCCCGCTTCGCGCATGTGGTACCCGCTGATCGAGATGGTGTTCCAGCGCGGGATCCGTGCATTGCAATAGGCGAAGAGGTCGGTGATCAGCCGCATCGAGGGCTTCGGCGGGTAGATGTAGGTCCCCCGGGCCGTTCTGGACGGTGCCCCCGATCTGGTCGGCGGACACGCCCTGCTCCTCCGCCACCAGCTCGTAGAGCAGCAGGAGTATGGCCGCGGTGGCGTTGATCGTCATCGAGGTGGTCACCTGGTCGAGTGGGATGCCGCCGAGCAACGTCCGCATGTCCTCGATCGAGTCGATGGCCACGCCGGTCTTGCCGACCTCGCCTTCCGCTCGCGGATGATCCGAGTCGAACCCCATCTGGGTCGGCAGGTCGAAGGCGATCGACAGCCCGGTCTGGCCGTGATCGAGGAGGTAACGGAACCGGGCGTTGGTCTCCTTCGCCGTTCCCATGCCGGCGTACTGCCGCATGGTCCACAGCCGCCCGCGGTACATGCTCGGGTAGACCCCGCGAGTGAAGGGGGGCTCCCCCGGCAGGCCCAGCTCGCGCGCGGGATCGAAGCCCTCGATGTCGTCCGGGCCGTAGATCGGCCGGATCTCGATCCCGGCGTCGGTTTCCCGCCGCTTGTCGCTCATCGATCGAAGCGTAGCGCCCGGCTAGGCCGGTTGCCCTGTCAGGATCCCGAGCGCTTCCTCGTGAAGCAGGCCGTTGGTGGCGAGGGCGCTTCCCCCCGAGGCGGTCACACGACCGGTCAGGTCGGTCAACCGGCCGCCCGCTTCCTCCACGATGACCTTTACGGCGGCGAGGTCCCACACGCGGACCTCGAGCTCCGTGGCGACGTCAGCGGCTCCTTCCGCCACCAGCATGTGCATCCAGAAGTCGCCGAACCCGCGACTGCGCCACGAACGGCGGATCAGCTCGAGGAGTCCCTCCAACATGCCGGCCCGCCGCCATGCTCCGAGCCCGCCGTAGCAGCTCTGGGCGTCCTCGATGGTGGCCACTTTGGACACGCCGATCTGGCGCCCGTCGGCGAACGCCCCCTCACCGGCTGCGGCCCACCACCGGCGGCTTCCGAGCGCGGGCGCCGACACCACGCCCGCCTCGATCTCGCCGCCGCGTTCGAGCGCGATCAACGTGGCCCACACCGGGATCCCTCGCACATAGTTCTTGGTCCCGTCGATGGGATCGATGATCCAGCGCACGCCCGCGGTCGGCCCCGAGGCATCGAGGCCGAACTCCTCGCCCAACACTGTCTCGCCCGGACGCTTCTTCGCGATCTGCCGGCGGAGGGCCTCCTCCACCGCTCGATCCGCCTCGGTGACCGGGGTCAGGTCCGCCTTGGTCTCCACGTGGAGGTCGGTGGCGCGGAACTTCGGGAGCGAGATGGCGTCGGCAAGGTCCGCGAGTTCCATGGCGAAGGCGAGGTCGGGGTTCACCCGCCCGAGCCTAGCGTTTGCCGGCGACCGGCGAGAGGCAGTACAAAGCCACAACCTGATGGACATCACGCACCCGGCCGTCGAGGACTACATCCGCGGACTCCTCCGCCGCCACGACGAACCGGTGCTGCTCGAGATGGAGGCCGAGGCCAAAGAGCGCGACTTCCCCATCGTCGGCCGCATGGTCGGCGTCGTCCTGGAGATGCTGGCCCGGGCCATCGGGGCCAAACGGGTCATCGAGCTCGGTTCCGGGTTCGGGTATTCGGGCTACTGGTTCTCCGGAGCGGTGGGCCCGGATGGCGCGACCCGGAGAACGAGAAGAAGGCTCGCGACTACTTGGAGCGGGCCGGGCTGTGGGATCCAGTCGAGTTCCACGTGGGGGACGCGGTCAAGACGATGAATTCGCTGAAAGGTGAGTTCGACATCGTCTACTGCGACATCGACAAGCATGGGTACCCGGAGGCGTGGCGCGCGGCGCGCGACCGGATCCGAGTCGGGGGCCTCTACATCTGCGACAACACC
>VAYC01000035.1 GCA_005885025.1 Actinomycetota bacterium
AAACTGGGGGCGTGGCCCATCACGGTGTGGGGCGTCCTCGCCGGCATCGCGCTGGGAGCCGTCACCGACCTCATCATCGTCGCGGCTGGCGGATAACGAGCCGTGAATCCAGTGGTTCGCCGTCGATCGTCTTGCGTTACGAGGTCCATAACTTTCTTTGGCATTCTCTGGCATTTTTTCGGGGTCGGTGAGGCCGTCACGACCTGCGCAAATCCGTGAGAATGACTGCGCAACAGTTCTTTTGCGGGGTTTGACACCAGGCGAGGCGCCTTGCTACCTTTCGCGCCGGTCCCATGCGGCCAAGGCCGGAGGGAGGGCCCGGGGTCTCCCAGGGAGTGCACCGGACCCGAGGGGCGCAAGCCCGGAGGGTCACGGAACCCACGGACTGCGGAGGATAGATCGGAGCGGCGGAAGTCGCCCGTTCCCCCCGCGAACCGTCGGAGGCTCTGGTCGACCCGATGGACGCTGGGTCGCTTGGGACCGACTTTTGAGCGGGTCCGAGGTGCCGAGTAGATAACGCTCGCGTATGGGGAAGGCGCGAGCGGCTCCAAAGGCTCCTCGGGCCCGCTCAAACGTTTCTCAGCCACGCTCCTCCGCCACACTGGTTCGCGGTAGTCTCGGAGCCATGTCGGAGCAGGCCCAGGAGTCGAGCGGACGTGATCCGCAGCCAGCGGACAACGTCTCCGCCCCAGAGTTCGCCCTCGACCCTCAGCGACTCCTCCGCATCGCGGGGGTGACGCGGGAGGTTCTGGAGGAGGCCCGTCGGATCCGCCCGGAGCCCGGGGCCATCGATCATCTGCGCCGGGTCCACAGCCAGATCCAGGAAGAGCTGAAAGAAGCCCTGCCTCCTGCGCTCTACGAAGAGCTCGACGAGCTCACCCCGGACATCAGGGATGGCACGCTCGAGGAGCTGTCGCTGGCCCATGCAGAGATCCTGGGGTGGCTCGAAGGGTTGTTCCAGGGAACACAGCTGGCCCTCCAGGTCCAGGCGACCCGTGCGCTGGACCAGATGCGGCGGCCGTCGCTTCCCCGCGATCGGCGCGGGGGCGACAGCGACGAACCGGACTCGCGGTATCTCTGACCGGGGTTCTCCCTCGCCCTATACTCGACCCGAAGCGACTTCATCCTCCGCCGGGATGGAGGAACGGCAGACTCGATGGACTCAAAATCCATTGCCCGAAAGGGCGTGAGGGTTCGAATCCCTCTCCCGGCACCCTGAGTCTTCCAATGAGCGAACGTCCCCGCGTCACACGATCTCCGCAAGTTCGGCAAGGTGATTCGCAGAATCGACAGACCTGGCCGTCCCAACCCGTTCTCTTCGCTGTATATCGGGAGTACCGGTGCCCCGCCAATGGGACACCGAGACAGGGAGGGACGGAAAGATGACCTTTTCACCCGAGCAGCTCGGCGTCTCTATGAACTCGCTCATCTGACGGCCACGAGCTCGTGGAGTGGGCCGGGTCCCGAGGAGTCCTCAGGGCGGAGCCCGGCCGGCTCCTCCTGAGCGAGGGCGAGCCCGTGGAGTGCGTCTACCTGATCCAGGAAGGCGAGGTCGAGGTCTATCGTCGTCGCGGTGGTCACCGCGTGGTCATCCAGATCCTTCGGGCGGGCGACCTCCTCGGCCTGGACCCGCACCTGTGCCGCGCTCCCCTCCCCTTCAGCGCCCGGACCCTCTCCCCGGTCACCGCCGTTCGGCTCCGAGGGGAGGTCCTTACCTGGCTCCTCGAAACCCGGCCTTCCCTGTCTCGTCGGTTCCTCGTGTACTTGGCCTCATACGTAGAGCGCATGCAGCAGCGCGTCGAAGAACTGGCCAGCGGAGACCTGAAGGTCCGCACGGCGACGCTGCTCCTGAACGAAACGGACACTGGTTCGGACACCGTCCGACTTCCCCAGCTGACTCTGGCCGAGCTCCTGGGGGCCTCACGCTCCAGCGTGAACCGGGTCCTGAAAGACCTGGAGGCCAGGGGCATGCTGCGGATCAGGTACCGCCGCATCGAGGTCCTCGACCGCGCCGGCATGAGGGCGCTGGCGGCGTGAGCATCGCACCCGCCCAGACGAACGAGAAGGCGGGCACCAACGTCCCGCCTTCTCATGAAACCCTCCGTGCCTACGAGTGGACCAAGTACCACTCGTTCATGTTGTAGAACATCCCGAGGTTCGACGGGATGTAGGCGTCGACCGGGCCGCCGATCTTGTCCGCCCGCCAGGCCCCCACGTTGGGAAGCACGTACAGGGGGAGCGAAACGAAGTCTTTCGCCTCGAGCTGATAGATCTGGTCGAAGAGCTTGAGGCGAGCGGCGGGGTCCAACTCCTGATCGCTCTGGTGCATCAGGCTCGTGGCCTGCGCGTCGCACCAGTGGTTCCAGTTCCCACCGGCGAACTGGTTCTTCGACGTTGGGATGTTCTCGCAGGCGAGGGTCGACGTATCGCTGGGATCGACGGAGCCACCCGTCGCGTAGTCCGCCACGGTGAACTTCCCGTGCGGGCCGACGTCCCCGAACAGCACGCCAGCCTCGTAGTTCTTGATGCTGAACTGGAATCCAGCTGCCTTGGCCTTCGCCTGGATGAGCTGCTGGGTGGTAGTCCGGCGCGTATTGTCGGCCACCGTGGAGTACTGCACGGTGAGCGGCGCGCCGTTCTTGGTGCAGGGGCTGTTGGGGACTCCGGTGCACGTGTAGCCATCGGCTTCCAGGATCTGCATGGCCTTCTGTGGATCGTAGGTGAACTGCGAGAACGGCTGGACGTCCTTGCACCAGTTCCCGATGTTCGGGAAGGCGACGAACCCGCAGTTCAGGACCTGGGCGTTCGGGTTGTTCAGCTTGATGATGGTGTTGACCACCGCCTGGCGGTCGATGGCGTACATCAACGCTTCCCGGACCATGGGGTCGTTCAAGGGCGCCGAGTCGTGGTTGAACCACAGGGCCTCGAAGTACGCCCCGTCCGTTCCTTTGGCCGTCACCCCCGCCGTGCCCTTGACCTGGTCCAACAGACTCACGTCCGAAGGCTGCGGATAGATCGCGTCCACCTCACCGGTCAGCAGCGACTGGATCTCGGTGGGCTGGTCGGTCCGCGGGACGATCGTCACCTGGTCCAGCCAGGGGATGCCACCCCTCGCGGAGCTGGCCGTTCCGTACCACTTGTCGTTCCGGGTGAACACGGCCTGGTCTTTGGTCCACGACTTGAGGATCCACGGACCGCCCGAGAACGGGATGCTGTCGAGCATCTGGTTCTGGAGGTTCGGCTTGGCGCTGTTGGCGAACTTGGGGAAAGCTGCCTTCTCGATGAGGCCCTGATACACGCCCCCGAAGAGGTCCGGCCAGTCGACGAACACCTTGTTGAACCGCATCACCACGGTCTTGGGGTCGGTGGTGACGATCGACTTGATCTGGTTGTACCCCGTGGTGGTGTAGGCCCCGGTTGTGTTCAGGATGGCCCGCCACGTGAAATCGAAGTCGGACGAGGTGATGGGGGTGCCGTCGGACCAATTGGCGTTGGGGTTCAGGTGATAGGTGATGGTGAACGGATTCTGGGTGATCCCGCCGTTGTCGAGGGTCGGCGCCTCGGTCAGGAGCGGGGAGGCCACGAAGTTCCCGTTCAGGTCGAGGACCATGGCATAGGGCAGGACCTGCTCGAGCACCGAATACCATGTCCACGTGGCAGAGGAGCAGCTCGTGATCGGATTGACACATTCAGGCCACTGCTCGGCGCCGAGGACGATGGACCCGCCCCTTGTCGGTCCTCTGGTGGGGCTGGCCGAAGCGCCGCTCGGGGTCTTTGCCCCGCCGCAAGCAACGGCAACGAGGCCGGCCACGGCGCTGAGGGCGATGACCCGAACCAACGATTGCAACCGCATCTCCTTCCTCCTTCCCCGCGCCCTCGAGGACGCGGCCCACTGGTTGCGTCCCGTATCCGGCCGCTACTTCCCTGTACGGGAGGCCGACGAGGAGTCGAAGGATCCTCCAGGCGCGAGTGTCGCCTGGGCGACACAACTGGTCTGGAACGGGCGGCGGGACCCTCCTCCCGCGGGCGCATGCCGGGTGTGAGGCTCTCCCCCTCGGACCGGGCCATGTTGGATGGCGGCCGCGGAGAAGCGGCCCGACTGGCCATGCGGATCGTGACGGCCATGGCGTCGGCGACCGCGGCGGAGCACCTCATCGACGTGGCCTCGGCGCACGTGGACGGCTGCCTTTATCACGGGCAGGCGAGCCTCGACTTCGCGGAGCGGCTGGTGGCCGGAGGAGCTCGGGTTGCCATCCCGACCACGCTGAACGTCGGTTCTGTGGACCTGCTCCACCCCGACCTGTACCGGGGAGACCGGCAGAGTGCCGCCAACGGCCGCCGCCTGATGGAGCTGTACGCGTCGATGGGGTGTCGCCCCACCTGGACGTGCGCCCCCTACCAGCTGCCCGAGCGGCCGTCCTTGGGCCAGCACGTAGCGTGGGCCGAGTCGAACGCGGTGGTGTTCGCCAACTCCGTGCTGGGAGCCCGCACGGATCGCTACGGAGACTTCATCGACATCTGTGCGGCCATCACCGGCCGGGCGCCCGCGGCGGGCTTCCACCTCGACCGGAACCGCGCCGGGCAGATCCTGTTCCGCCTGGACGGTGTTTCGAAATCCCTCCTGGCCGAGGACGTCCTCTTTCCGGTCCTCGGCCACCTGGTTGGGAGCGAGGCCGGGACGCTGGTCCCCGTGATCGAAGGATTGCCTGGCTCGGTCACCGAGGACCAGCTGAAGGCCTTGGGAGCGGCGGCCGCGTCCTCCGGGGCGGTGGCGCTGTTCCACGCCGTCGGCGTCACACCGGAGGCTCGCTCCCTGGAAGCGGCGTTCGGCGGAGTCGAACCCCGGCGCGTGGTCGAGGTGACGCCGTCGCGGCTGGCGGAAGCCCGGGATTCGCTTTCCACCGTCGCCGGAGATCGCATCGACGCGGTGAGCGTCGGGACCCCCCACTTCTCGGTGGCAGAGTTTGCCCGCCTGACACCACTGCTCGAGCGAACGGCCATCGCCTCAGGGGTGGACTTCTTCGTGTCGACCAGCCGCCAGGTCCTGGCCGAGGTCGAGTCGCGCGGATGGCTCAGGGTCTATCAGCGGGCCGGGGTGAAGCTGGTCGTGGACACGTGCACGTACGTCACGTCGATCCTGAAGCCGTCGCATCGGGTGGTGATGACCAATTCCGCGAAGTGGGCGTATTACGCGCCGGCCAACGTCGGCGTCGAGGTCGTGTTCGGCAGCCTCGAGGAATGTGTCCGATCGGCCGCCGAGGGGAAGGTTCGGCGTGACGAAACGCTCTGGCGACGCGGCTGACGGGCGCACGTTGGTCTCCGGGTCGGCTCGGGGTCCGGCACTCCGCCTGGAAGAGCCGCTGTCGTTGTGGGGCGGCATGGACCCCACCACGGGAAAGGTGATCGACCGACGGCATCCTCAGGCCGGCGAGGAGCTCGCGGGCCGGGTGGTGCTGATGCCGTCGGGCAGGGGGTCCAGCTCGAGCAGCAGCGTGCTGGCCGAGGCCGTGCGGGCCGGGACGGCGCCTGCGGCGGTGGTCCTCCTGGAGCCAGACCCGATCGTGGCGCTGGGAGCCGTGGTCGCCGCCGAACTGTACGGCCGCCGAGTGCCGGTGGTCGTACTCGACGAGGCCGCCTACGGTGCGATCCGGACCGGAGATGAGGTGGTGGTGGAGGCCGACGACGAAAAGGCCTCCGTCAGCGTGACCGGACGCTGAGAACCGGGCCGAACCGCACAGCCGTTCCGAACGTCTAGCGGTTGAACCGCTGAATCCACCCAGATGTCAGACGGATCGGATCGGAAGTGGTGCGCAGGACCCTGCTGGCTGCCGTGCTCCTCATGCTCTCGGGTCTGCTGATCGCCGCAGTGGTGGTCGCGCTGCACATGCGCTCCGAGCGCGAAAGGGAGGAGGCGAGGGTTACGCACCTTCAAGCCAGCATCGTGCAGCTCAACAGGCGGCTCCGGACAAGCGACCAGATCATTGGATCGCTTCAGAGAGAGATCGACGCAGGCAACAAGATGGTCGACGGGCTTCGCAGTCAGATCGATTGGGACAAGTCACACTTGCTCGACTGTTGGACAGCGATCGCTCGAGGCGTTCCCATCGAGTCCATCCCGGTCTCGCTCCGGTCGCTCGTCGGCGCGGCGCGTTCGGGGGCAACGTTGAGCAACTTCATCACCAGCTGCGCGAGTGACGCCGTGCCATAACGGCTTGAATCGTGAAGCGCCTCTACCCCTTCGCGAGCTGGGCGAGGCGCTCCCCGATCAGCGGGGCGAACTTGAACCCGTGGCCGCTGCACGCCGAGCCGACGACCACGGGACCTCGGCGTTCCAGGATGAAGCTCTCGTCGGCGGTGTTCGTGTACAGGCAGGTCTCGGCGTGGTGCGGTTTGGGGTGGGCCCCCGGGAACCGTTCCGACACCCAGGCTGACATCCGCTCCACGACGCGCGCCTCGACCCTGCCGCGCTCATCGGGATTGGCTGGGGCCCCGGAGTGATGCCATCCGGTCTTGAGACCTTCCCCCGGGGTGGGGAGCGCATAGAGCGGCCCGGCCCCGTCTATCCATTCGACGAACACGGGGAGGGCCGTCCCCGCTTCCACCGCGAAGAAGGCCACGGTCTCGCGGCTGGGAGTCACGGGCAGATCGATCCCGGCTCCTACCAATAACGGCCTCGCCCACGCCCCCGCCGTGACGACGGCCACGTTCGCGTCCCACGTTCCCTTCTTGGTGACCACTTCGACTCCCGCGCCGGCGGGTCGGACCGCCGAGACCCTCGTTCGCTCTCGGAGCTCCACGCCCCGCGCGGTCGCCACCTGGACCATCGCGCGGAGGGCTCGGTCGGCGGCCAGCACCCCGGCGTCGGGCTGGAACAGGATCTTCGCGTCCGCCGGCGGGGCCACGCCCGGGAATCGTCGGGCCACCTCGGCACCTTCGATCAGGTCCCACACGGCCCCTCGGGCGTCGAGGGCATCCTGGTGAGCCTCCAGCCTGGCCGGTGAGCCCACATCGAACCCTCCGGTCAGCGTGAGCAGCGCCTGACCCGAGTCTTCTTCCAACCGACGCCACAGGGGCAGCGCCTCCATGGCCATCGCAACGTACCCGGCCTCGTCGTACGAGAACCGGACCGTCCGGGCCGCCCCGTGGCTCGACCCGTGATCGTGGCCGACCTCGAACTGCTCGAGCAGCATGACGTCGCGTCCGGCTCGGGCAAGGCGCCAAGCCGCGGCCGCGCCCATCACGCCGGCCCCCACCACGACCACGTCGGCCCGGGGCATGGACCTCAGACTACGTGGTGCTCCGGGACGACACGGCCCTCGACGAACCGTTCCAGCCCGAGCGAAGACACGTCGACCGTCCGGGCCGCCCCCTCGACGATCAGCTCTGCCAGGAGCTTGCCGACGATCGGGGCGTGCTGGAACCCGTGCCCGGAGAAACCGTTGGCCAGGTAGAAGCCTTCCACTCCGGGTGCCACACCGATCACCGGCTGCCGATCGGGACTCATCTCGTACAGGCCGCACCAGCGATATCGCAGGTCGGCTTCCTCCAGCGGAGGGAACACCTGCACGGCCATGGGCAGGACCTCCTCCGCAATGAAGCGGTCGTCGACGCGCGTGTCGAAGGATGGCCGTTCGTCCTTGCCGCCCATCCCCATCAAGACGCCAGGGCCTTCTCGATGGAAATAGAAGGCGGTGTCCGCGTCGATCACGAGTGTCTTGCGATCGGGCGCGCCGGGGAACGGACCGGTCACCACCACCTGGCGAGGGATCGGATCGACGGGGAGGTCCACCCCTGCGGTGGCAGCCAGCGGACCGGCCCACGGACCTGCCGCGTTCACCACGACCGAGGCCGACACTGGCCCACCCGGCGTGCTCACGCCCGTCACCCGGCCCCCCCTGGAATCGACGCGGAGAACCTCGGCGCGAGTACGGATCTCCACCCCCGCCCGCCGGGCCAACGTCGCGTAGCCCTGCGTCAGCCCGGAGGGATCGGCGATGCCGTCCTTCGGTCCGAAGGTGGCGCCCACCATACCGTCCTCGTTGATCCCGGGGATCAGCTCGGCCGCTTCTTTCGGCGACAGGACGTCCACCTCGACTCCGAGGGACCGCTGGAGATCCACCGCGGCCAGGAACTCCCTCCAGGACTCCTCGGAGCGGACGAGGAAGAGGTAACCGTCCTGAGCGACGTCCAGCGGCAGGCCGTGTTCCTCGGAGAAGCGGAGGATCATCCGCACGCTCTCCAGCGAGAGCAGGATGTTCACTCGGCTGCTGAACTGGTGACGAAAACCGCCCGCGCACGCCCCGGTCGCTCCCGTGCCGAGCTCGTCGGCCCGCTCCAGCACCAGCACTGAACCCGCCCCCGCGGCCGCCAGATGGTAGGCGGCGCTGGCCCCGACCACACCCCCGCCCACGATCACGACGTCCGCCGTGTCGGTCATCGTTGCATCCGGTCCAACGCGGCCTTCGCCACCACGAGATCCTCGAACGCCACTCCGACGGATTTGAAGATCGTGATGTCCTCTGGAGAGGTTCGAACGGCTGCCCCTCTCACCACCTCGGAAAGGTCGGCCACGATGGCCGAAGGACCCATCACCCCAGCCTTCATCGGGATGACCAGGTCGCCCGCCTCCGCCAGCGCCGCCTCCCGTGTCTCCACCACGATCCGCGCCCTGGCTACGGCTGCGTCGTCGAGCTCTCGCGTGTGCGGTTGATAGGAGCCCACCGCGTTGATGTGGGTCCCTGGCTTCAGGAGGGCACCGTCGAACAACGGCTCGGGGCTCGTGGTGCAGGTGCAGACCAGGTCGGCCTTGGCCACGGCTTCGGGGCCTCCCACGGAGGCTTCCATGTCGAGGGCCCGGGCTCGGTCGACCAGCTCCCCCGCCCGCTGGGGCGTCC
>VAYC01000087.1:0-1519 GCA_005885025.1 Actinomycetota bacterium
GTCCGGAAGCCGATCGCCTCCCCGGATGGGTCGCCGAAGAGATCCGAACCACCGCCAGGCCCGGGGCTTCCGACCGGGCCCGCCGAGCTTTCGAGCAGGCGCTGGCGGCGATCGATCGCGGCGATGTCGCCGCAGGCATCGAGAAGGCCCAGGAGGCGAAGGCGCTGGCGCCCCGGTCTGGGGCGGTCCGGGAGGTCCTGGGGATCGCCCTGTACCGGGCAGAGCGTTTCCGTCAGGCCCTCCGCGAGCTGCAGGCCTACCGGCGGATGACCGGGCGGGTCGACCAGAACCACCTCATCGCGGACTCGTTCCGGGCGCTGGGCTCGCCCGAGAAGGCGGTGGACGCGGCCATGGAAGCCCTTCGGGCCCAGATCCCCGATGAGGCCCGAGTGGAGTCGGCGGTGGTGGGGGCCTCGGCGCTGGCCGACCTCGGCCGGTTCACCCAAGCGCTGGCCGTCCTGCGATCCATCCCCACGGACGAGCAGCTCGCCCGGCCCTTCCATCTCCGGCTGTGGTACGTCGCGGGGGACGTCCTGGCGGCCGCCGAGTTCCGGAAGATCACCCGGCACGATCCGGGCGCCTTCGACGCGGCCGACCGCCTGGCCCGGCTAGAGGAGGCGCCGGGCGGGGGCCGATGACCTAGCCGCCTCCTAGGCCTTCTTCTGCGCTTTCGGCTGCGTCCTTCTCGCCCGCCGCGGCTCGCTTCTGCCAGTAGCGCATAAGGCCCGCGGCGTTCATGCGCATGTCCGAGAGGACGTCGTACCGTGACGGGTCGGCGGACCGGACGGCCCCGAACTCGGAAGCGGTCCGTCGTTCGAGCAGGTCGGCAACGCGGTCCAGGTCATCGGTCTCCCGGAGGGCGTCACGAACGATGTCGGCCCACTCCCGAAGCCGCTTGGCGGCGATCGAACAGAGTTCGTCGACCTCCGACACCGGCCCGAAATGGCTGAACAGCAGGACGGATCGGGTGCGCTCGCGGATCCGTTCGATGCTTGACACCCCGGCCTCCACGTCGATGTCCGGGGGCGGGGTGGCGGGACGGAGCACCCGATCGTCGGGGAGGTGGATCCCCAGCGCGTCCCCGGTGAAGACGGCCCCGGACATCGAGTCGGCCAGAGCGACGTGGTGGGAGGCGTGGCCGGGCGTGTAGAGCACGTCCAGCGTCCGCTCGCCCAGCGCGATCACCTCACCGTCCGTCAGGGGATGGATGCGGTCGGCCTCCACGGGATCGACCGGCCCGAACAGCCTGCTCAGCCGTTCCTTCCCGTAAACGCGTCTGGCGCTGGCGACGAGCTTGGTGGGGTCGGCCAGGTGGGGGGCACCCCGTTCGTGCACCCAGATCGAGGCTCTCGGAAAGCCTCGAGAGAGAGTTCCGACTCCTCCCGCGTGATCGAGATGGATGTGCGTGAGCACGATGTGGGCCAGGTCTTCCGGGCCGAGGCCGATGGCCTCTAGGCCTGCGGTCACCGCATCCACCGAGGTCGTCGGCCCCGTCTCGACCAGAGCTGGTTCGTCCCCG
>VAYC01000087.1:1576-2044 GCA_005885025.1 Actinomycetota bacterium
CCATCCGCGTGTCGATGCCGGTGATGCCGGGAGCCGCCTCGTACACGTCCGCCATCCCACGGCAGTGTATCGAGGCGGACCGGTCAGCTTGGCCTCCGATCGAGGGCCCAGGGGGCGGCTCCCTGAGTCGTGTCGGTGGCATGGGCTAGCGTTCCGGACGAAAGGAGGAACCGATGGTCACGGTGAACGTCGTCGTCCTGGCCGGACGATTGTCCGATGTGCCCGAGGTCAAATCGATGCCTTCGGGCGACCAGGTGACCAGGTTCCGCCTGCACGTCCCGGACCCCGGTAAGCGGGTCCTCCCCCTCCCGGTCTCCGCGTGGGACAAGCTGGCCCGCAAAGGGTGCGAGCGCCTGACCAAGGGCGACGCGGTCCTGGTCCGTGGCCACCTGGTCCGCCGGTTCTTCCGGGACGGAGGGGGCGGCCGGTCCGTCACTGAAGTCGTGGCGAGGGAGGTGAAGAAGCTGG
>VAYC01000087.1:2384-5244 GCA_005885025.1 Actinomycetota bacterium
CACCACACCAAGGGTCAGGTCGTCGTCGCTCACCGTGGCCAGGACCTCGGCCAGGTCGCGGACCGGGTCGCCCCTCGGTGCCTCGGGGAGGGCTCCACCCATGACCACGCGGTGGATCGGAAGCACCGGCGGGTTCTCCGCTCGGGCGTCCACCACCATCGTCATCATGGCGTCCCATGGCCCGGCACCGTGGCGAGCTCGCATCTCGTCCCGGTGGGCCAAGGCGACCGTGTAGCGGTGATGCCCGTCGGCGATCATGAGCCGGCTGTTGCGGATCTCCTGGAGGGCTTCGTCCCATCCCGTGGCCGCGACCCACACTCGGTGGGTCGTGCCCGCGTCGTCGGTGAGCTGGAGGTCGGGCCCGATCGCGGTCTGTTCGTCGAGGAAAGCGCCCAAGGCGTCGGAAGAAGGCCGGACCAGGACCGCGTAGACGGGCGAGAGATTCGCCTGCACCGCCCGGAGCAAATGGAGCCTGTCCTCGATCGGCCCGGCCAGCGTTCGCTCGTGGGGAACGACGGAGCCGCCCAGAGGTTCCAGCTCGATCTCCACCAGGACGCCGCGGACCCGGCGCTCCGCTCCTCCCAGTCGGAAGTCGAGCTGGTAAGGGTAGACAGTGGGGCTCTGCGTGGGCCGGAGCACACCCCGGTCGCGCCATTCGCTGAGGTGAGATGCGGCCCTCGTATACTTCTGGCCCGAATCGCCCAGGTCCGCGTCGTCCCGGCCGAGGATGAGCCGGATCACGTTGTAGGGACTCTCTCCATGGAAGCGCTCCTGGTCTTCGGCAGAGATGACGTCGTAGGGTGGTGTGGTCAGGGCGTCGAGGCTGCCGGCCACAGCGGGGTCGTACATCAGGCCGATGAACGGGCGGGCTTCGGGCATGGCTCTTTATAGAGACATCGGGTGATGGGCGTGAACGGGCGACACGGACCAACAGCGGGCGACTCGGAGGACCAGCCGGCGACCCGAGCCTACGACCTGCTCGAGCGGGCTCGGGAGTTCCTTCGAGGCGGACACCCTCACCAGGCCGCCATGCTGCTCGGCGAGGCCAAGTTGCTGGAGCCGGAGAAGGGCTCGATCCGGGAGACGCTGGGCCGGGCCCTGTACCTCTCGGGCCGGACGGCGCGGGCCAGGCGCGAGTTCGCCAAGGCGGTCCAGATCGATCCGGTCAACGACTACGCCCACTTCGGCCTGGCCCTCTCGTGCGCCCGAACCGGGCAGCGGACCCGGGCCATCGCCCATCTGAAGCTGGCCATCGCCATGCGGCCGGGCGTGGAGGCCTATCGGGACGCCCTGGACCGGATCGCCGGTTGATCCTGCCGTTCCTCAGGGCCGATCCTTGCGCATGAGCGGGACGATCCTGGCCCAGCGGTACGACGCCCTCTTCCTCGACCTCGACGGCGTCCTCTATCGGGGAGACCGGGCCGTGCCCGCGGCTCCCCGGGTGGTCCGGGACCTCCGCGAGCGACACGTCCGCATCGTTTTTCTCACCAACAACTCCGCCAGGATGCCCGAGCAGGTGGCGGAGAAGCTGCTGGGGCTCGGGATCGAAGCGGAGCCTGAGGAGGTCCTGACCTCCGCCTTGGCGACGGCGGCGATGCTTCGCCGGGGGGGAAGGCCAGGCCAGACGGCGTTCGTGATCGGTGAACGCGGTGTCCGGGAGGCACTCAGCCAGGCCGGGGTCGAGCTGCTGGACGGTGAGCCGGAGCGGAGCGACCTGGTGGTGGTGGGATGGGATCGGTCGGCGGACTACGCGAAACTGCGGACGGCGTCGCTCCTGGTCCAGCGGGGAGCCAGGCTGATCGCCACCAACGACGACGCGGCCTATCCCGCCCCGGACGGCCTGTGGCCGGGGGCGGGTGCGCTCCTCGCCGCGGTCATCACCACCACAGGGGCGAGCCCCACGATCGTGGGGAAGCCGGCCCGCCCCCTGTTCGAGGCCGCGGCCGAAGCCGTCGGTGCCGCCCATCCGCTGGTCGTGGGAGACAGGATCGAGACGGACATCGCCGGAGCTTCGGCGATGGGCTGGGACTCCCTGCTCGTCCTCTCCGGGGCGGCCGACCGGCCAGACCTGCTCACCGCCGACGTGCTCCCCACGTACGTGGCCCCGGACCTCACCGCGCTCCTGGAGGATCGACGGCCGGCCCGCTTTCGTCCGGCCGGCGAAGGAGACGCCGCTGCCGTGCAGCGGTTGCTTGAGTCGTCCGGGCTTGGGCCGATCCCCGGCGCCGGGGGCCGGACACAGACCGTCGTGTCGACCGGGCCCGACGGCGACGTCGAAGCCACCGCCACCCTCCAGGACGTCGATGGAGACGGCCTCCTCAGGGCGGTGGCGGTGCGGCAGGAGCTGCGGGGCGCGGGGTTGGGAGTCCTCGCCGTGGCCGCGGCGATCCAGCGCGGCCGGGAACGCGGCATCACCCGCGTGTACCTGTTCACCGAGACCGCCGAGGCGTTCTTCCGACGGCTGGGGTTCGAGCCCATCGATCGCGATCGGCTGCCGGAGTCCGTGCGGATGGGCCCCCAGGCCGAGGAATGCGCCTCGGCCGTGGCCATGGCCATCTCGCTGGGCTAGGCGGGCCAGTCTCCGCCGTGGGCCCCCGGATAGGGCGGCCGTCGCTGCCGCCACGCCCATCCCCCCGGCACGTCCGGGCGGCGAGGAGGAGGCGCGGCCCCGAACCGCTCCTTGGGGAAGAACAGCAGGGCCATCACCGCGCCGAACACGAACCCTCCGATGTGGGCGAAGAAGGCCACCCCACCACCCGTGTTCACCCGGGAACCGAGCTCGCCCACGCCGCTGAAGAGCTGGAGCACGAACCACGCGCCGAGCACCACGAAGGCCGGAAGGTACACGAACGTGATGAAG
>VAYC01000087.1:5298-12039 GCA_005885025.1 Actinomycetota bacterium
ACGGAGTCGAGGCTGATGACCAGCTGGGTGATGGTCGCCACGATCCCGGCGACGATGTAGAACGCGAAATAGAAGAACGGCCCCAACTTGTCCTCGACGTTGTTACCGAACACCCAGAGGAACAGCATGTTCCCGCCGATGTGCAGCCAGCCGCCGTGCAGGAACATGGACACGAAGATCGCTTCCCACCAGGACTTGTTGCCGCACGTTCGCCGGAATCCCGCCTGGAACTGTTCGGCCTCCGAGGATGTGGCGTTCAGCTGATCCTCGATCGCCCGGCGGGCCTCGGCCCCACCCTGTCCGAGGTTCGCCTGATGCGAGATCTCCCACGGGATCTCGGCGTGGCAGAAGAAGAATTCCTGCTGCTTCTCCTGGGTGCTGAAGGTCGGCTCCCACAGCACGAACGCCAGGACGTTCAGGGCGATGATGGCGAGCGTGACGATGGGGAAGCGCCTGGTGGGGTTGTCGTCCCTGATCGGGATCACGGCTCAGTCTCTCTCCGCCGAGCCGCTCACGCCAGCTTCCGAAGCCGGAGCAGGTCGCCCAGGCTGGCCTCGATCTTCACCTTCCCGGAGAGATAGGAGGAGAAGAGCGAGCGCCGCCGGTCGACCAGCTCGATCAGATCGTCGCTGTCGACGTGGACCCGGATCTCGGCATCGCGCGGTTCCCCTCGGTGCAGGGAGTCCATTGTTCCCCCGGCCAGCTCGGTCCAGTAGGAGAGGCCGAGGTCGGGGACGATCACCTGGATGACCCTGGAGTCAGGAAGCGCGCCGGCCAGCGAGCCTCGAACGCCGGCGTCCGCCTCCTCGAGCCTGCTCATCAGTTCGCGGAGCTTCCGCTCGACCTCACGCTTCGTCGCCACGATGCTCCGTTCCACTGGGTGAGCCTGGCACGAGGGTATCGGCGGGCGGCGCGGATTATACCCGCCGCCCTCCGGTGGTCCGGGGGTATCCTTGCCCGCGATGCTCGACGACATGCGCAAGTACGTGCGGGCCGGTGCGGAGGCGCTGGCCCCGGGTCGGTCCGATGACCTGGCCGCGGCCCTGGTGTCCAGGGCCCAGGCCATGGCCGAACAGATGTCGCTGGTTGCGGGGACGCTCCGGGAGTGGTCGGCCGAGGCCCGAGCCAGCCTTCTCCGCGAAGTCAAGGACATCGTCGGACGGCAGATCCGGGAGATGGGGGTGGCCACGAAGGCGGACCTGGACGGCCTTCGCCGGCGGGTGGAACGGCTCGAGGAGCGCCAGGAGGGACGGCGGACGGGTGGCGCCCGCGGGAGCGGGTCCCGGGCGAAGGTGAGGACGACGAAATCTCGCTCCACGAAGAGCCGGACCGGCTCCTCCTGAGGTGCGGCGCCGGCTCGACGTCGAGATGGTGTCGAGGGGGATGGCCACCAGCCGTTCCGAGGCTGCCCTGGCGATCCGGTCCGGGCGGGTGACGGTGTCGGGCCGCCCCGCCGTCAAGCCCAGCATGCTGGTCCTCCCCGACGAGCCGGTGGCCGTGGCCCAGCCCGCCCGCCGGTTCGCCTCGCGGGGAGGGGACAAGCTCGACGCGGCCCTGGACCGTTTCGACGTGAACGTCTCCGGCCGGATGGCGCTCGACGCCGGCGCGTCCACGGGGGGCTTCACAGACTGCCTGCTGTCGAGAGGGGCCGGCCACGTGATCGCGGTGGACGTGGGCTACGGGCAGCTCGCCTGGCGCCTTCGCCAGGACCCGCGGGTGACCGTGCTCGAGCGGACGAACGTCCGGGAGCTGCAACCCGGCGACCTTCCGTACGAGCCAGACCTGGTCACCGCGGACCTGTCGTTCATCTCCCTGGGCGTGGCGCTTCCGGCCCTGGTGCGCGTGGCGGCGCCGGACGCGCTGTACGTCCTGCTCGTGAAGCCGCAATTCGAAGCCGGGAGGGAAGACGTGTCTGACGGCGTGGTGCGAGACGAGCGGACGTGGAGCCGCGTGCTCCGCTCGGCCATCGAGGCATGCCGGGACCAGGGTCTGGAGGCGGGAGCGACGATGGCCTCGCCATTGCTCGGCCCCGCCGGCAACGCCGAGTTCTTCCTGCTGGCCTCGCGCGCAGCCGGGATGGTCCACCACCTTCCGGACGCGGCCGTCGATCAGGCGGTGGCCGACGCGGCCGAGCTGGCGGGGCGTCGTGGCTGAGCGCATCCCGTTGCGGCGGATCGGGCTGGTCGTCCACGCCGGACGGACCGGAGCGCTCGAAGCGGCGAACGAGCTGATCCGCTGGATGCGCGAGCGAGACATCGCTTCGCGGTCCCTGGAGGGTGAGGACGTCGGGGCCGACGAGAAGACCGCGATCGACGCTTTCTGCTCCGGGCTCGACCTCGTCGTCTCGGTTGGGGGGGACGGCACGCTCCTGCGGGGGGCGCAGCTGGCGGCGATGGCCGACGTCCCCGTGCTCGGGGTCAAGGTCGGACGGCTGGGGTTCCTGACCGAGGTCGATCCGGAGGATGCCCCCGCCTTGCTGGGCGCGATGCTGGACGGGAGGTTCAGGATCGACGAACGCCTCGCCCTCGAAGCCCGGCCCGACGGGGCCTCGTGGGACGAGCCACAGTGGGCCTTGAACGAGGTCATCGTGGAGAAGCGGGCCCGGCACCGCCTGGTCACGCTGGCCGCCCGGATCGGGGGCGAGTACGTCACCACGTTCTCGGCCGACGGCGTCATCGTGGCCACGCCCACTGGTTCGACGGCGTACTCGTTCTCCGCTCGCGGGCCGATCGTCTCCCCGAAGGTCGGCTGCCTCCTGGTGACCCCGGTGTCCCCGCACATGGTGTTCGACCGGTCGATCGTCCTGGCGGTGGAGGAGGGTGTCACCCTCGAGGTGCTTGGTGAGGAGCCGGGGCTCCTGTCGGCCGACGGCCGGCCCGGCCTGGAGTTGCCCGTTGGCTCGCGGGTGCGGATCGAACCGGCGAACCGGCCCGCTCGCCTGGTGCGGGCGGAGGGCTCCCCGAGCTTCTTCGCCCTGCTCAGGGAGAAGTTCTCGCTGCCTGGCGCGGCCCCCCATGTCCGAGCCGGAGATGGAGGCTCCGGCTAGGATGGCTTGAGTTGCGGGCGTCCCCGTCCCCACCTCCGAGGTGAGCTTCCGTGGCCATTAGGGTGGTCAGACGCCGGACCCGGCCGAGCGGCGTGGCCCGGACGGCGCGCGTCGATCGCCGCACCAAGAACCTGCTCCGGCGCATCGAGCCGGGCGAGGTCGCGGTCATCGACCATGAGGACCTCGACCGCGTGGCGGCGGAGGGCCTCGTCGAGAAGGGTGTGTCCGGCGTGGTGAACGCGGCCCGGTCGATCAGCGGGCGGTACCCGAATCTCGGGCCGCTCATCCTGGTGGAGAACGGGGTCCCCTTGATCGACGGCGTGGGGACGCTGCTGTTGTCGAAGATCCGGGAGGGCGACAGCGTCCGCGTCGAGGGCGACTCGGTCTTCGCAGGCGGCCACGTCGCGGCGGTCGGCATCCGCCAGACCCGCGAGTCCGTCACGGCCGACATGGAGGTGGCCCGTCACCGCCTGGCCGAGCAGTTCGAGAGCTTTGCCCAGAACACCGTGGAGTTCATCGGCCGGGAGCGCGATCTCCTGTTCGGCGGGTCCGGCCTCCCCGAACTCCGCCACGACCTGACCAGCCGGCACGCCCTGGTCGTGGTGCGGGGCTACAACTACAAGGAGGACCTGGCCGCGCTGAAGCCCTACATCCGCGAGGTCCGGCCCGTCCTGATCGGGGTCGACGGTGGCGCCGACGCGTTGCTCGAGCACGGGTACAAGCCCCACCTCATCGTGGGGGACATGGATTCGGTCTCCGAGCGGGCGCTGCGGAGCGGGGCCGAGATCGTTGTGCACGCCTATCCCAACGGATACGCGCCAGGCGAAGAGCGTTTGCGGGCCCTCGGGATGCCCTTCAAGACGCTCCAGGTCTCGGGGACGAGCGAGGACATGGCGTTCCTGCTGGCCCACGGGAAGGGCGCCGACCTCATCGTGGCCGTGGGGAGCCACGGGAACCTCCGGGAGTTCCTGGACAAGGGACGGATGGGCATGGCCAGCACGTTCCTGGTCCGGCTCCGGGTGGGGGAGATCCTGGTCGACGCGAAGGGCGTGTCGAGGATGTACAGGGGACGGGTTCGCGGACGGGATGCCGCGCTCCTGGTGGGGGCGGCGCTGCTGGCCATCGTCACGGTCGTGGCGATCTCTCCGCCGCTCCGGCTGTTGGTCAGGCTCCTGTACGAGTCGGTGCGGGCCTTCGTGTTCCGGGTGACGCATTGATCTCGTTCCGGTTCCACCTGGTCTCGATCGTGGCCGTGTTCCTGGCCTTGGCGCTCGGCATCCTGGTGGGGACCACGGTCGTGAAGCAAGGGATCATCGAGGACCTCAAGAACCGGACGGACGCCGCGGTCAAGCGGGCCGACGACGCCCGCAAGCAGGTCGTCGACCTGAAGGCCGATCTGTCTGCGGCCCAGGCATTCGAGGGACTGGTCCTCCCGGCGCTGGTGGACGGGCAGCTGGCCGGTACACGGGTGGTGCTGATCACCGAGCAGGACGCGGACGTCTCCGCCCTGGAGGGCACCCGCCGAATCCTCACCGACGCCGGGGCAACCGTGGTGGCCGAGATGGTGGTCACGAACCGGATGGGCCTGACGGACGATCGTTCCCAAGCCGATCTGGCGTCGGTCCTCGGCGTCCCCAACCCCAACGACCCGGTGCAGCTGGACAGGGACGCCGCCCAGGCCCTGAGCGCACGGCTGGCCGACGGGCCGAGCTCATCGCCGCCGGACCTGCTCGACTCACTGCACTCGGGTGGGTTCCTGGTGATCAGGGGAGGGGCCGGTGGGAACAAGGACATCGGTGGCGCCGGACAGGTGATCGTGCTTCTCGCGGGAAGCTCCCACCCGCCGACGGTGGACCCGGGCCTCTTCCTGGCCCCGCTGGCCGGGGCGCTGGTCGAGGCGGAGCGGCCCGTGGCGGCCGCCGAGAGCGACTCGACCGTGGCGTCGTTCGTCCCGCTGCTCCGCAGCGACGACTCCCTGGATGGCCACATGGTGACCGTGGACAACGTCGACGAGGTGCCGGGCCGGGTTGCGCTGGTCCTGGGGCTTCGGGACCTCATCGCCTCTCCGGGCAGCGGGGGGGACTACGGGAGGAAGGCCGGTGCCTCGGCGCTCATCCCCAAGCCCTGAGCCGGGCGCCTCGAGACCCCGACGGAAGGCGCCCCGGGTCCTGGGCGTGATCCCCGCTCACGACGAAGAAGCTTCCATCGCCCGCACCGTGAAGTCCCTCGCGGAGGTCGAGGGGATCACCGGCGTGGTGGTCCTGGCCGACGGGTGCACCGACCGGACCGCTGAGGAAGCCACGTCGGCAGGGGCCCGGGTGCTGGTGGCGGCGCGGCGGATGGGAAAGGGCGGAGCCGTGGAGTCGGCCCTCGACCGGCTGGATGCCACGGACGTCTACGTCCTGGTCGATGGCGACGTGGGAGACACGGCCTCCGAGGCGGCGCTGGTTCTCGCCGAGGTCCTCGCGGGGCGGGCCGACCTGGCCATCGGCCGGCTGCCACCCTCCCGGGGCGGGGGATTCGGGCTGGTCAAAAGGGCGGCCGGGGCGGCCATCCGAACCCTCACCGGGTTCCGGGCGGAGGAGCCGCTCTCGGGGCAGCGGGCCGTCACCCGGATGGCCCTCCAGGCGTGCCGCCCGCTGGCGGGCGGGTTCGGGCTCGAGACGGCGATGACTGTCGATGCCCTCCGGCTGGGCTTGCGGGTGCGTGAAGTGCCGGTGGAGATGGCCCATCGCCCCACCGGGCGATCTCTCTCCGGCTTCCTCCACCGATTCGGCCAGGGTGCCGATATCTTTCGGGCCATGGTGCCTCGAGCGCTCAACCTGCGATGACGATCGGCAAGGGGACCCTCATCATCCTGGCCACCGTCCTGGCCGCGGCGGTGACCTTCCTGGTTGCCCTGCGGAACCGCCGGGCCACGTTCCTGACCGCCGAGAACCACCGGGGCGAGCGGATCCCGGTGGTGCTGGGGATTGCCATCACGGCCGGTCTCATGGTCGGGGTGCTGTCCGTGCTCGTGGCCGACTTCCGCAACCATCGGGTCGTGCCCACGGCCAAGGGGACGGCCGAGATCCTAGGCGGGATCCTCCTGGTGTTCCTGGCCGGCCTCCAGGACGACGCTCGTCCCACCCGGACCCACGGGCTTGTCTGGCACTTCCAGCAGCTCGCTCGAGGCCGGCTCACCCCGGGGATCGTGAAGCTCGCCGTGTCCGTGCTCGCGGCGGCCGTGTTCCTGCTGGCCACTCGCCAGCACGGTCTCCGGCTGGCCCTGGGGATCCCCTTCGTGGCCGGGGCGGCGAACCTGTGGAATCTGATGGACGTGGCCCCCGGCAGGGCGATCAAGTTCTTCCTTCCCGTCTCGGGCGTTGCGCTGGGGCTGGCTCCCGGCCGGGGGTTCGCCGTGTTCGAGTGGGCGGCCATCGCGGCGGCCCTGGCGGCGCTGCCCTTCGACCTGGGGGAGGTGGCGATGCTCGGCGACTCCGGGGCCTACGTGTTGGGGTTCGTGGCCGGCAGCGCCCTCTTCCTGCGGTTGTCCACGCCCGGGGTGGCCATCGCCCTGGCGCTCGTCGTCCTCCTGCACGCCCTGGCCGAGACCGTCACGCTGAGCCGGCTGGTCTCTGCCTTTCCGCCCCTGCGGTGGTTCGATCGCCTGGGGCGGCTCCGCGAAGAGGGGCGGGCGACGGAAGAACCCTCTC
>VAYC01000405.1 GCA_005885025.1 Actinomycetota bacterium
CAGGCTGCGCAGCCTCAGTTCGAATGGGTCGGCACCAGACTGCTCGTCGATGAGCTTCACCCTGTCGATGAGCCGGTCCAGCCGGAGTCGCACCGTCGGGTACGAGATGCCGTACTGGCGGGCCAGCTCCTTCAGGGTCCCCGAGGCCAGCAGGAAGCGCTTCAGGAACGCCAGGTCTTCCTCGCTCAGGTGCTCCAGCCATCGCCG
>VAYC01000406.1 GCA_005885025.1 Actinomycetota bacterium
GGCCTCGTCCTTCAACACGACGAACGCCTTCGGGACCTCGCCGGCCTCCTCGTCGAGCTTCGGGATCACGGCAGCATCGGCTACGGCGGGGTGCGAGATCAGGACGGCCTCCAATTCGGCGGGAGGGACCTGGTAGCCCTTGTACTTGATGAGCTCCTTGAGCCGGTCGACGATCGTGAAGTAGCCGTCGGCTTCCGCGTGGCCGATGTCGCCCGTGTGCAGCCATCCCTCTTCATCGACCGTCCTGGCCGTGGCCTCCCGGTTGTTGAGATAGCCCCGCATCACCTGAGGGCCCCGGATCCACAGCTCGCCGTCCTGGTTCGGGCCCAGGTTCTCGCCGGTCCCCCAGTCGACCACCCGGCACTCGGTGTTGGGCAGGAGTGGCCCGATCGATCCCGGCTTGTTGGCCGCCGGATCGTCGTCGGGCGTGCAGTGGGTGACCGGACTGGTCTCGGTGAGGCCGTAGCCCTGGATCACCTGGCAGCCGAGACGTTCCTCGCAGGCCTGGGCCAGTCCGGCGTCGAGGGGCGCGGCGCCGGACATGGTGCTTGGCCAGCGCCAGGATGATCGGCGGGACCACGTACGCCCGAGTGATCCGGTGGTCCTGCATGAGCTGAAGGAACGGCTCGAGGTCGAACTTCGGCATGGTGACGACGGTGGCGCCGAGGTACATGGCGGCGTTCATGATCACGGTCATGCCGTAAATGTGAAAGAACGGAAGGACACCGATCACGCGGTCTTCTTCCGACGTGTGGTGGCGAGCCTCGAACTGCCGCAGGTTCGCGACCAGGTTGTAGTGGGTCAGCATCACACCCTTTGGGAACCCCGTCGTCCCGCTTGAATAGGGCAGCACGACGAGGTCCTGGCGAGGATCGATGTCGACGTCCGGCGGCCCTCGATCGTCGCTCAGCAGCTCGGCGAACGGAGTGGCAGCGTCCGCTTCGCCCAGGACGAACACCTCGTCGATCCCGGTTCTCTCAGCCGCGTCGAGGGCCCGGTCCATGAACGGCGCCACCGTGAGGAGGAATCGCGCCCCCGAGTCCTTGAGCTGATAGGCCACGTCGTCGGCGGTGAAGAGGGAATTGATCGTCGTGTTGATGCCCCCGAGGGTGGCAACGGCATGGAATGCCACGGCCCACTCCGGAACGTTGGGGGCGAAGAGCGCAAACACGTCACCCTTTCGGAAACCTCGGCCGGCAAGCCCTCCCGCCGCTCTCCTGACCGCTGCGGCGAACTGCGAGAAGGAGAGGGCGCGGCCGGTGGGGCCGTCGATCAGCGCCGCCTTGTCTCCTAACTTGGCGGCTCGTTGCAGTACGAACGGCGTGAGCGGGACCTCCGGGATGGAGACGTCGGCGTGAGGGCTCCGGAAGATCAGGGCGCGCTCCTCGATGGGTCGGCCGGCCCAAAGCCTATCCGCGGTTTGGGGAGAATGCATAATGGCAACAACCAAGCAGACCGACCAAGAAGGGGG
>VAYC01000407.1 GCA_005885025.1 Actinomycetota bacterium
CTCGGGCCCGATCCCGTCACCGGGGATCAGCGTGATCCTGTGGGCCACGGCCCGAGGTTAGCTAGAAGACCGACCTGGTGGTGGCCTCTTGTCATTGAAATCGGACCAGCCTAGAATCCCCCCTCCGATCCGGTCCCTAGAGCCTTGCCGCCTCCGGTTCGGACAGGCTCCGGTTCGCATGGTCGAAAGGAGGACGGATGCTTCGCCTCGTCACAAGGTCCACGTTGCTCTCCTTGCTCCTGGTGTTGTTCATCACGGGCAGCGCCTCAGCGGCAACAGCGAACGTCTCGATGACCGAGAACGTCTTCACGCCGCAGGTGGTCACGGTCAAGATCGGTGACAGCGTGACGTGGACGAACAACGGAACCATTGATCACACCTCGACGGGCGACGCCCCGTTGTCCCGGTGGGACTCCGGCACTGTGGGGGTGGGGGGCTCGTTCACCTTCGCCTTTACCGCGGGGGGGAAGTATGCGTATCACTGCATCTTCCACCAGTCCCTGGGCATGGTTGGAAAGGTCTCCGTCAAGATCCTTGCCAGCCCCCCATCCGGGCCCGTGGGCACCCAGTTCACGATCACCGTTGCCACCGTCAACGCCCCCCTGCCGTTCCATTACGACATCATGAAGAAGGACCCCGGCGGGAGATTCAAGCCCTTGTTCTCGATCAGGACCACGAGCTTCGTTTTCGACTCGACCGGCCAGCCAACCGGTAAGTACCAGTTCATTTCCCGCCTCCGCAACGCCGACACCATGGCGGCGAGCGACTGGTCGGTGGCCAGGACCATCACGGTCACCCCGTAGTCGAAGAACCGCCGCTTCGCAGAGGCCCGGGCCAATTGCCCGGGCCTCTTGCGCGGGGCCAGGACCCGATCTGGCGAGGACAATCCCCAAACCAGCTTGGTCCGTAGTACCCTCCCGGTCCGGTTCGCGAGTCGGCAGAGAAAGGAGCGCTCGATGCGCACGTTGCTCTCCTTGCTCCTGGTACTGGCTCTCCAGGGGGTCGCCTTCGGGGCGACGGTGAACGTATCGATGACCAATTTCGTCTTCACGCCGAAGAAGGCCACCCTGGCCATCGGCGGCACGGTTCACTGGATGAACAACACGCCCACGACGAGCCACACCTCGACCAGCGACGTCCCACTGTCGTTGTGGGACTCAGGGACGGTTCCCCCCGGTGGGTCGTTCAACTTCGTGTTCACCGCCGGGGGCCAGTACACGTACCACTGCAGCTTCCACCAGGGCCTCGGGATGGTGGGAACGATCTCGGTCAAGATCAAGGCCAGTCCTCCTTCGGGCCCGGCTGGCACGAGGTTCCGCATCACGGTGGCCACCATCACCGCCCCGGCCGGGTTCGTGTACGACATCCAGAGAAGGGACCCGGGCGGGAACTTCCAGGACTGGATGCTGAACGTGACCGCGAAGACGGTGGGATGGGACTCCACGGGCTTCGCCCCCGGGAAGTACTCGTTCCGTTCCCGGCTGCACAACACGGGGTCGGGCGCGACCAGCGGCTACTCGGCGGCCAAGTCCGTCATGGTCTCCTAGCCGGACCTGCCGCTTGGAAGGGCCCGGGTTGGATGCCGGGCCCTTCCATCGCGATCCAGAGCTAACGCCGTGCGACTGTTCTGAGGGGCGCGAGAGGGGTTGAGGAGATCCCTAGCGGATCTCCACGGGGGTGCCCAAGGGGAGGATCGGGACCAGCTTGGCGATATCCCAGTTGTACATGCGGATGCAGCCGTGGCTCTGCCGGTTCCCGATCGAGGCCGGGTCGTTGGTTCCGTGAAGTCCGATGATCCCT
>VAYC01000408.1 GCA_005885025.1 Actinomycetota bacterium
TCCCCATTCGACCTGCACCTTGGCCCGCGTCGGATCGACGTCCACCAGCTCGGCGCCGAACTCCGCCGACTGAGTTCCGCACGAAAGTCCGGGGTCGCCCTTGATGATCGGGGTGTCGGCCGTCGTGGTCGCCCGCTGGTCGAACCCGAGCGATCCCACCACGGTTGGCTTCGGTTCCTTCTGCGCGCAGCCGGTGCCGACCAGAGAGAGGGCGGCCAGCCCAGCGATGATCTTGTGCAGCGAGGAGGGACGGAGGCGGGGCGCCATCAAGCCGAGGAGCTTACCCACACGTGGGTGCCCGCGCCAGGCGCCCTCGGTCGGGTCCGTGGATTGACGATGGGCGATGGCGGGCATACAGTCGGAAGCGCATGGTTACCGAACGGTAGGTTACGGACTCGGACCCGCCCGCGGGCCGGGAGCAGGAAGGAGTTCCTCCATGCCTGAGATGCGTGAAGCGGTCATCGTGGAAGCCGTCCGCACCCCGATCGGGAAGCGGAACGGCTCGCTGAAGGACTTCCACCCGGTCGACCTCCTGGCCGAGGTGCTCAAGGAGGTCGTGAACCGTGCCGGGGTCGATCCCGGACAGATCGAGGACAACATCACCGGCTGCGTGTCACAGGTGGGGGAGCAGTCGCTGAACGTCGGACGCAACGGCTGGCTGGCCGCCGGGTTTCCGGAGACGATCCCATCGACCACCGTCGACCGCCAGTGCGGGTCTTCGCAGCAGTCGATCCACTTCGCCGCCCAGGGGGTCATGGCCGGGGCCTACGACCTGGTGGTGGCGTCGGGCGTGGAGAACATGACCCGCGTCCCGATGGGTTCATCCATGATGGGGGCCAACCCCTTCGGGCAGCAGCTGTTCGCCCGGTACGAGGGGAAGCTCGTGCCCCAAGGGATCTCGGCCGATCTCATCGCCACCAAGTGGAACATCAGCCGCGATGAGTCCGACGACTTCGGGTACCGGAGCCACCTGAAAGCCGCCCACGCTACGCGGGAGGGGTACTTCAAGCGGGAGATCCTGCCGCTGAAGATCGCGGGTCCCGAGGACGAGCAGATCCTGCTCGATCGCGACGAGGGGATCCGCATGGATCCAGACCGCGAGAGGATGCGGACGCTCCAGCCGGCCTTCCAGTCCGAGCAATTCGAGCAGATGTTCCCGGGGCAGCTCCATTGGACCGTGACGGCGGGGAACTCCTCGCAGATCTCCGACGGGGCGTCGGCCGTCCTGATCGCGAGCCGGGAGAAGGCCGAGCAGCTCGGCCTCACGCCGCGGGCGCGATTCCTATCCTTCGCCCTGGCCGGTGATTCGCCGATCCTCATGCTAACCGCGCCGATCCCGGCCACACGACGGGTCCTGGAGAGGGCGAGGCTCACGCTCGATGACATCGACGTGGTGGAGATCAACGAGGCATTCGCCTCCGTGGTGCTGGCGTGGCAGCGCGAGCTGGGAGTCGCAGACGACTGGTTCGAAGAGCACGTCAACCCCAACGGGGGCGCCATCGCCGTGGGCCACCCGCTGGGTGCGACCGGGGCCAAGCTGATGACGACCATGCTGCACGAGCTGGACCGCCGCGGCGGCCGCTACGGGGCCAATGCCACGATCATCGAACGCCTCGCCTGACCGACGGAACCTCGTGGCCTAGGCTGGATGCGTGCTGGCGATGTTGTTCGTCCTGCGAGTGGTGATCGCGGTCGTCATCTTCCTGGCGATCCTGGTGGTCGGCATGGCGTTCCTGCGCGGCGTCTCCGCGGGCAGGCCGAGAGAACACATCGACCCTGAGGATGTCGCGGACCTGGACGTGTTCTTCGTGTGTGGGGAGTGCGGCACCGAATTGCAGGTGACCCGGCTGGGAGAGATCCAGGTTCCCCGTCACTGCGGCGAACCCATGCAGGTGGTTCGCAGGCCTCGCCATCAGCCCGCGTAGGCAGGGACTCAGCCCTCGGCGATCTCCTCGGCCTTCTCCCGAAGGGCCTTGAAGTCCTTGCGGGGCCGGTCCCCCGGCACCAGCGAGTCCGTCCGGGAGAACCCCCACCCCGAGAACCGAACGGCGACCCGCCCGTAGACCCTGCGGAGCTCGCCGCCGCAGGCCGGGCACGGACCGGGAGGGCCGGAGCCCACGGGTTGCACCTCCTCCAGCCCCTCCCCGCAGGCCTTGCACCGGTATTCGTAGAGGGGCACGGCCTAGTTCCCTCGTGCTACCGATATCCCCACGTGTGGAAAACTACGTGCATAACCCGGTGCATAAGCGAGCCGGTCACCGGCGATCCGGCCCTTCCTCAGCGCCACTGGGTGGCCCCGACGAAGCCCGCCGCGATCAGCCCGAGCCCCACGAAGAGGTAGAGGTTCGTGGCCTGGCTGTGGGTTCCGGGGACCAGGCCCAGATAGTTGAGCACGATGACGATGACCCCGGAGAACATCAACAGCAGGATGAGCACACCAACCCACGTTGGACTGGGCTTCGGCTTCTTCTTGGGAGGCGATTGGTAGCGGCGGCGCTTGGACTTCGACCGTGGCATCACGACTCCGTTCCGATCGACCCCGGATAGTATCAGCCGGTGGGAACGCCGGGCGGTACGCTTCTCGTGGTGCCTGGGCGTGTGCGGCGGGCCAGGCGGCGAGCCGCCCTCCGCTGGACCGGCCTCTCGCTGGTGGCGCTCGGTGCGACGCTCCTCGCCTACGTGGGGTACCAGCTGTGGGGCACCGGCATCGCCACGGCCCGGGCCCAGGCGGGGTTCCGAGCCGAGATCCGGGCGCACGGCTTCCCGCCCCGCCCCATACCCGGCGGCGCCATCGGGTTCATCCGGATCCCGCGGATATCCCTCGACGTTGCCTTCGTCCAGGGAACCTCCCGAGCTGACCTGGCCAAGGGCCCGGGGCATTACCCGCGAACGCCACTTCCGGGCGAGAGCGGGAACGTGGTCATCGCCGGCCACCGCACCACGCACCTGGCACCCTTCTGGGCGATCGACGCGCTCCAGCCCGGGGACGAGATCATCCTTCAGACGCGGCAGGGCACGTTCCTCTACCGGGTGAAGTGGAAGCGGATCCTCTCCCCAGCGGCCTCGTGGGTGGCCGCCGCGACGACCCGGCCGTCCCTGACCCTGACCACGTGCAACCCGCGCTTCTCGGCCCGCGAACGGCTGGTCATCCGCGCGATGCAGGCCTCATCGCAGCTCATCGCCCCTCGGCTGCCTCCGGGCTGAGCT
>VAYC01000105.1:0-8278 GCA_005885025.1 Actinomycetota bacterium
CATGAAGACTTCGCCGTGGGCGAAATTGATCATGAGGAGCACGCCGTAGACCATCGTGTAACCGAGGGCGATCAGCGCGTAGACGCTGCCGAGGGCGACGCCCTCGACGGCGAGGTCCCGCCAGGCGGAACCAGAGAAACGGCGTGGGCTGGTGGCGGGGAGGGTCAGGGTCTTCCAGGTCCCGTAGGTCACTCCCACCACGATCAGGATCAGCAGGATCCCTTGAATGACCCGGCGGATGGGGAGCCCTTCGAGGAACTGCCACCTTCTCGGTGGCAGGTCTCCTGCGGTCAGTCCCGGCTCGGCCTGCTGCGCCATGGTGGGCCTTAGCTTACGGAGTCACCTGCTCATAAGAGAAGAGCTGCGGGTGAGCGATCGCCCACCCGCAGCTCCCCTACGGCTGGTCCCGACTAGCCTTGTTGCAGCGCCTCCGTCAGGCTGAACTTCTCCTGGAAGACCGGGACGCTGTTCGGCGCCGCCGGGTTGGTGGGGGCGTTCGGAGATAGGTAGACGCCGATGTTCACCGCCAGCTGCGACTGGCAGTCACCGGTGGAGATGCAGGTCAGGGGCCCGGTGATTCCCTGGTAGTCCTTGATCCCCAACAGGGCGTCCCTGAGCGCGGTCCGGGGAACCCGGAGCGAGCCGTCGGACTGCTTGATGGCCACCTTCTCGATCGCCGTCTTGAGCAGGTTGAAGGCGTCGAACGCGTTGGGGCCGAAGGACGCCTGGGGCGTGCCGTACTGAGCCTTGTACGCGGTCTGGAACTGCGTGTACAGGGCGCTCGCGGCACCCGGCGAAGCGACCGGCGAGGACAGGTAGACGCCGTCGGCGGCAGACTTGGCCGTCTTGAAGAACGCGGCCTCGTTGCACCCGTCCGACCCCATGAGCTTCACGCCGGACAACGCCGAGATCTGCTTGGCCTGGATGGAGATCAGCGCGCAGGGCGGGTCGAAGTCCGGGAAGTAGATCAGGCCCGGCTTGCCCTGGGCGATGCTGGTCAGCAGCGGCTTGAAATCGGTCGTTGTCGGGTCGAAGGCCTCGTCGGCGGTGATCGTCCCTCCGAGCTTCTTGAAGAAAGTCGCGAAGCCGAGGGTCAACCCGGAGGTGTACGGACCCCCGTCGTTCATCGTCGCGGCCGTTTGGATGCCGAGCTTGGTGAACACGAAGTCCGCCACGACCTTGGCCTGAATCGCGTCGTTCTGTGCCGTCCGGAAGTAGAACGGGTTGTGGAACGAGGGAGCCGTCAGCTTGGCCGAGGTGTTCGACGGTGAGATGAGCACGATGCCCTTGTTCCTGAGGATCGTGTCCGAGACCCCCAGGGCCGAGCTCGAGCAGTTCGTGCCGATCACGGCCACGATCGACGGGTCAGCGGCCAGTTTGGTGGCCGACGTCTGGCCGCCGGCCTTCCCGCACTGGCCCGAGGTCGGGTCGGTCTCGTCTCCGACGGTCAGCTTCACAGGGTGGCCCAGTAGGGTCCCGTTCCGGCCGTCGAAGTTGCCGTCAAGGTAGTCCATGGCCAGCTTGACACCGTTGTCCGAGTCGGTACCCAGTGCGGCCGTCGAGCCGCTCACGCTGGCGATGGCCCCAAAGTTGATCGGATTGCCCGCCCCTATGATCACGCATCCGAACTTGTCGGCCCTGCACTTGTCGGTCCCGCCGCTACTGGTGGTCTTGGCCTTGCCTCCACAGGCGGCGGCCACCATGACGAGGACGGCACCAAGGGCCAGCCCCGTCAGGATCTTGCGGTTCTTCATGTTCCCTCCTCCCTGGGGTGGTCCCCAGCCCCTCAATCGAAATACAGGAGAGCCATGGCTGGGGTTCCAAGGCATGCCCCCTGCCGAGTCGGCATCTCTTACCACATCTCCCCGAGAAACACCAGGTCAGGCCGCCTAACCAGGCATCAGGGACGTGTCCTCTTCTTCCGTTGTACGGACTCAGCGGTGCCGCCGGCTTGGCTCCGGATGGGTCTGGGCAACCCAAGCATCCAGTTTGCACGGCCCCGAGGGGGAGACTTATCGTCGGGGACCGTAACCAATGGGGGCCAGCGGCAGGACGATCGTGCCCGACGTGAAGTCCTTTCGGGCTCACCCTTCGGCGCTCTTTGAGATCCGGCAGTTCGTGCGGGATCGGGCGGCCGCCGCCGCCCTCTCGGAGCCCGTCACCAACGACCTCCTCCTCGCGGTGTCCGAGGCGGCGGCCAACTCGATCATCCATACGACCACCGCGGACATCGAGCTCCGTTGGAGCGCGGACGGCGAATGCGTCTCGATCGAGGTTCGCGACCAGGGGGTCTTCAGAAAGCGCGTGCGCATGCCGGAGGTCGAGGGAGAGGGAGGTCACGGCATCCAGCTCATGATGGCCCTGGTGGATCAGATGACCATCGAGGAGGGAACCCAACGGAGACCGGGGACGTTGGTTCGACTGGTGAAGTGCGTGAGCTGACGGTCGCTCAGTTCGCCGAGCGGGCCGGCCGGACGGCCGCCACGGCCGACTCGTCTTCGAACCGCGCGGCCTCCCGCCCGAGCAGCCGGTGGAGCTCGGAGAGCAAAGCCGCGGACCCGTCCACCCGGTAGTCGTCGCCCAAGCGGAGGCGAGTCACGTCGCCGTTGTCGACGAGGCGAAACACCACGGGCACCTCCCCCGGATGCATCGAGAGCAACCCCTTCAGCCGGCTGATGAGGCCCCCCGTACAGGTGGACGGCGTCAGGTCCAGGACGAGGGGATCGCGCGGCAGGGGGTTCCGGGGTCCCCGGCGGGGACCGGCTCCATCGGCGCCAAGCTGAGGCTCCGAGATCTCGAGCGCCACGAGTTGGAGCTCGCGACCTCGCAGGTCGGCTCTTCCCTTGACGACCAGGATGCCGTCGGGTGCGAGGAGGGGCCCCATGGAGTCGTACACGGAGGGAAACGCCACGATGCCAACTCCGCCCGTCAGATCCTCCAGCCGAAACACCGCGTAGGGCTCCCCACGCTTTGTGTAGCGCCGGCCCAGGGCGGCGACGATCCCCGCCACCCGCACCACTTCCCCGTCTCCCAGCGCTCCGACCTCGGAGATGTCCATGTCCGTTTGGGCGGCCAGCCGCTCCCTGATGGCCAGCAGGGGGTGGTCCGTGACGTACTGGCCGAGCATCTCTTTCTCGTACCGGAGGAACTGAGACTTCTCGAACTCCTCCTCCGCCAGCACTGTCTCGTCGATGTCAAGCAGCGGCCCGGCGTCACCGCCGAAGAACGATTCCTGGCCGAGGGCTTCGGCCCGTCGATCCGAAAGGATCGGGGTGACCACCTTCTCGTAGCCGTTCAGCAGGCCCTGCCGCGTGTACCCGATCGATTCGAACGCGCCCGCGAGGATCAGGCTCTCCATGCATTTCTTGTGCAGGACACCGGGATCCACCCGCCGGCAGAAGTCGGTGAAGGACCCGAACGGCCCGCCTTCCTGACGGCTCTCGATGATCTGCTGGACCACGCCCTCCCCCACGTTGCGAACGGCTGCCAAGCCGTACCGGATGTCGCCGTCGGTTGGGGTGAAGTAGGTCTGGGACTCGTTGACATCGGGCGGGAGCACCCGCAGCCCCATCAGTCGTGCCGCGTTCAGGTAGAAGGGCTTCTTGTCCTTGTCGTCGCGAACGCTGGTGAGGAGGGCTGAAACGTATTCGACGGGGTGGTTGGCTTTGAGGTAGGCGGTCTGGTAGGCCACGTACGCGTAGGCGCACGCGTGGGAGGCGTTGAAGCCGTAGTCGGCGAACGGTGTGATGAGGTCGAAGATGTCGTTGGCCAGCCGGTCCGTGTATCCGCGCTCCACTGCGCCCTTCACGAAGCGGTGCCGGTGCGGGATCAGCTGCTCGCGGATCTTCTTCCCCATGGCCTTGCGCAGCAGGTCGGCCTCGCCCATGGAGTACCCGGCGAGGGCCGCGGCGATCTGCATGACCTGCTCCTGGTAGACGATGATGCCGTACGTTCCTGCGAGGATCGGCTCCAGGTCAGCGTGGGGATACACGAGCGGCTTGCGCCCGTGTTTTCGTTCGGCGTACTCGATGTGCTGGCCCATGCTGAGCAACCCCGGGCGATAGAGGGCGACCAGGGCCATGAGGTCCTCGAACCGGTCGGGCACCAGCACCTGAATGAGCTGGCGCATGCCCGAGCTCTCCAGCTGAAAGACGCCGTTCGTGTCGCCCCGCTGGAGCATGGCGTAGCTGGGTTGGTCGTCCAGCGGCACGTGGTCGATGTCGAGGTGGATCCCCTTGTCCCGCAGGAGGGCCACCGTGTCCTCGATCACCGAGAGGTTGCGCAAGCCGAGGAAGTCCATCTTGAGCAGCCCGAGCTTCTCGACCCCGTGCATGTCGAACTGGGTCACGATGCGTCGTGCGTAGTCCGAAGAGTCCTTGCCGAGCTTCAGCGGCAAATAGTTCACCAGGGGCGCGTCGCCGATGACGACTCCCGCAGCGTGAACGGAGTCCTCTCTTCGCAGCCCCTCGAGGGCTCGAGCCGCGTCGATGACCTCCTTGGCCTCTGGTTCTTTTTGATAGGCCTCACCGAGCTCCGGGGACATCTCCAGGGCCTTGTCGATCGAGTATTCACGCCCCAGGAGCGCGGGTGGGTACATCTTGCAGAGCCGGTCGCCAAACATCGGGGGAAATCCAAGTACTCGAGCTGCGTCCCGAATCCCCTGCTTACCCTTGATGGTTTGAAACGTGATGATCTGGGCGACGTGTGCGTTTCCAACGATCTGCTCCGACGCATGACCTCCGTACTTTTCGGCCACGTACCGGATCACCTCGTCGCGCCGGCGCTCGTCGAAGTCCATGTCGATGTCGGGCATCTGCTTCCGTTCGGGGTTGAGGAAGCGTTCGAAGATGAGCCCGTAGCGCAGCGGATCGAGGTCCGTGATCTGGAGGCAGTAGCTGACGACCGACCCAGCCGCGGAGCCGCGGCCCGGCCCCACCCGGATGCCGTGGTTGCGGGCGAACCGGATGAGGTCCCACACGATCGGAAGTAACCCGAGAAACCCATCTTCTCGATGACGTGGAGCTCGGAGTCGAACCGTTGCCGGAGTTCCTCGGTGATCGTCCCGTAGCGTCGGCGGGCACCTTCCTCGACCAGCTCCCTGAGGTAGCCGTCCAGCGTTTTGCCGGCGGGCGGATCGAACCGCGGAAGGTGCAGCTCGCCAAAATGCAGGTCGAGCTCGCACGCCTCCGCGATGCCCAGGGTCGCGTCGCAGGCCTCGGGCAGAGCTGCGAAAACCTTCCGCATCTCGGCGGATGACTTCAGGAAGAACTCGTCGGTGTCGAACTTCAGCCGGTTCGTGTCGGTGAGGACCTTCTGCTGCTGGATGCACAGCAGCACATCGTGGGGCCGGGCGTGGTCGCGCTCCGTGTAGTGGATGTCGTTGGTCGCTGCGAGCGGAATCCCGGTTGCCTTCGACAGTTCCACCAGCATCGGATTGACCTGGGCCTGTTCCGGGAGGCCGTGGTCCTGGACCTCGAGATAGAACCCTTCCGGTCCCAGGATGTCCCGATAGGTTGCAACGACGTCGGCGGCTTTCCCCTGCTGGCCTGCCAGCAGCAGACGGGCCGTCTCGGAGGCCAGGCACCCCGACAGCCCGATCAGGCCCTTCGACCGCTCGGCCAGCAGCTCCTTGTCGATGCGCGGGCGGTGCCAGAACCCTTCCAGGTGGGCGTCGGTGACGAGGCGGAGCAGGTTCCGGTAGCCCTCCTCGCTACGGGCCAGGAGCGTGAGGTGCCGGTATTTCTCCTCGCTCTCCCCCGGCGTCCGGTCGAACCGCTTGCCGGGGGCGACGTACGCCTCGACGCCCACGATCGGCTTGATGCCGTGGCGGCGAGCGGCCTCGTAGAAGTCCAGCGTGCCGAACATGGCGCCGTGGTCGGTGAGCGCGATGGCCGGCATGCCGAACTCGGCTGCCTTCGCGCACAGCTCGTCGACGCGCGAGGCCCCGTCCAGCAAGGAGTACTCGCTGTGCGTGTGCAGGTGGACGAAGCTCTCCGACGCCATCGGCTCCAACGATATGGGCTACCCCCGACACCCCGAGCAGACGGGAAGCACCACCCGGCGCGGTGGGGAAAACCTGTTGATAAAGTTACATCCTTGTAATTCGGGTCGGACGCAGCTTACACTCCGGACAAGGCCCAGTTCAAGAGGTGACGCCGCTCGTATGAAGCTCTCATACTCCTCGATCAACACCTACGAGACCTGTCCGGCCAAGTACAAGTTCCAGTACGAGGACCGGCTTCCGACCACGGGGTCTCCTGCGCTCTCCTTCGGGGACGTCCTTCACCGGACGCTTCACCGGTTCCACAACCGTCCCGTACCGGTGGCCCCCTCGCTCGACGAGATGTTCGAGATGCTGGACGGCGAGTGGTCGGGCGACGGCTACCGGGATCCCTCCGAAGAGCGCCTCTACCACGACCACGCCCGCCAGATCCTGACCGAGTATCACCGGGTCAACGCCGATTCGTTCCGGATCCCTGCCGCCCTGGAATTCCGATTCACCGTCGAGGTCGACGGCATCCAGCTCAGCGGGATGATCGACCGGATGGACCGCATCCCGGGAGGCGGGTACGAGATCATCGACTACAAGACGAACCGCCGTCTGCCTCCCAAGGACGTCGTCGACCGGGACCTCCAGCTCTCCCTCTATTACATGGCGGCCCGGGAGATCTGGGGCATCCAGCCCGAACGCCTGACGCTGTACTTCCTGCTGCCGGGCCAACGAATGACCACGTTTCGCACCGAGGCGGACGCCGATCAGCTCCGCCGCCGGATCGCCACCGTCGCCGAGCGCATCGCCGCCGGCAAGTTCGACCCTCGGCAGAACCCACTGTGCGACTGGTGCGACTTCCAGTCGGTGTGCCCGCTTTACAAGCACAAGTACGAGAAAGAGAAAGGCGATCCTGCCCCGAGGATGACGGAACTGGTCGACGAATGGATCGCCCTCAAGCGGGAGGACTGGGAGCGCTACCGGCGCCTCGAGGATCTGCGGGCTCTCATCAACGCATTCTGCGAAGAGCACGGGTACCGGCGCCTGTTCGGCTCGGACGGCTCCGCGGTGGATCGGCGACCGGTGCACGTCACCGAACCCGACGCAGAACGGATCCGCTCGATCCTCGAGCCACTCGGACTGTGGGACCAGGTCCTCGCGGTCGATCCCAAGAAGCTGTCGTCCCTGATCGAGGGGCGTTCGCTGCCCCCCGATGTCGAGGACGCGCTGCTGGCCTCTCGCGAGGAGGTCCGCACGCAGTACTCGCTGTACTTGAAAGACCGGGTCCGGACTCGCCGCTAGGAAGGTTCAGCCACCCACCTTGAAAAGGGTGGTTCCGAAGTAGACCAGTGGCTTTTCGGGCTGCAGCGCGCGGGCCTTCGGCAGGAACCCCACAAACTCTGGATGGTCGTCGAACTCCTCGTGTTCGGCCATTCCGGGTACTTCGACGTGCAGGATGTACCGACGGATCCCCTCCCGCTCTTCGTCCCCACCCTCAACGGGAGAGAGCGACGCCTCGATGAATTTGCCTTGCGCAAGAAACTGGTTCCAGAGCGGGAGGACTTCGGCCTCAAACATCTCCTCGAACCGTCCCGCCTCGGACTCCCGGAACTTCAGGATGATCGCGATCGTCTGCGTCATGGCTCCTCCTCAACCCTCGGCGCGAGCCCGGTTCAGCACCTCCGCGAGATCCGGCGGGAGTGGGTCTTCGACCTCGATCCGTTCCCCAGCGATCGGATGGTCGAACGCGATCCTCCACGAGTGAAGGAACGGCCTCACGAGTCCCAGGCGCGTGGCGTCCTGGCCGGCTCCCCCGTAGGTCCGGTCCCCCAACACGGGATGCCCCACCGCGGAAAGGTGCACGCGGATCTGGTGCGTCCGGCCCGTGCGGGGCCTTGCCTCCACCAGCGTGGAGCGAGCCAGTCGCTCTCGAACTTCGATCTCGGTGGCGGCCTTCTTCCCGGTGGCGGCCCGAACCAGGATCCGGGCTCGTTCCCGGCTGAGCGGGGCGTCGATGAGGAAGCGGTCGTGCTCCACATGGCCCCGGACCAGCGCCAGATAGCGCCGATCGATGTCGTGGCGCCGGAACATCTCGCCGAGAGCGAGGTGCGCTCGGTCGTCCTTCGCCACGAGCATCGCCCCCGAGGTCCCCGCGTCGAGCCGATGCACGATGCCGGGACGGTCGACCCCGCCTGCCGTCGACAGCGGCACCCCCAATGCGAGCAGCCGGTTCACCAGGGTCCCGGTCCGCTTGGAGGCGGTGCCATGGGTGATCAAGCCGGCCGGCTT
>VAYC01000105.1:8598-12192 GCA_005885025.1 Actinomycetota bacterium
GACGATGGCGGAGTCGGCCGCGTTGAACACCGGCCACACCCGGAAGTCGATGAAATCGATCACGCCGCGGGGCCCTCGCACGATGCGGTCCGTGAGGTTGCCCAGCGCTCCGCCCAGTATGAGCCCGAGCCCGACGGCGGCCACACGCGATTGGAGCGAGGCCGAAACCACCACGATGACCGCGCACACGACCGCGGTCGCTCCGAAGAACAACCACGCCTGCCCGCCGAACAGGCCGAAGGCGCCCCCGGTGTTCGTGGTAAAGCGCAGCCGGACCACTCCCGGGATGACGTCGACGGGGGGCCGCCCGGAGAGTCTCAGCTCGACCACCCACTTCGTCACGCGATCGATGGCGTAGATCCCGGCTGCGGTCGCGTACAGGAGGAGCGCCAGGTGGGCCCGGCGGGTCAGGGCCACGTCCTCAGCGGACGCGCTCCTCGGCTTGCTTGTCCTTGATGCAGAGGTTGGCGTAAGGCAGCGCCTTCAGACGGGGCTTTTCGATCGGCTTGCCGCACCGGTCGCAGAGGCCGTACGTCCCGTCCTCGATCTTGCCGAGGGCCTTGTCGATCCTTTCCATCAGGTCGCGCAGGTTGTTGACCAGGGAAAGGTCTCGCTCCCGCTCGAACGTGGCCGTGCCGGCGTCGGCGTATTCCTCGTCGAACCCCATCTCCCCCGTGAGCTCGGACTGATTGGTCCCGAACGAGGACTCCTCGAGCTCCTTGTACTGGGCCTCGAGGTCCTTCCGCTCGGCCAGGAGCTGCGCTTTCAGCTCCTGGATCTCCTTCTGGGAGAGAGGTGTCCTGGTCGCCATGGTCGAGGTTTGGCGGACGGTAGCATCCGGGGCGGCCCGCCGCCAGCCCAGGATACGAGATACGCCGCCGATAGAATCCGCCCAGTGCCGGACATCTTCACCAGGCTGCCTCCGAAGCCAGACCATCCCGTCCTCGAGCTGGACATCCTCGAGCGCTGGGAGCGAGGGGGCACCTTCCAGCGGCTGCGCGACCTCAATCGCGGCGGCCCGAAATGGAGCTTCATCGACGGACCGGTGACCGCGAACAAGGTGCTGCCCGTCCACACCGCCTGGGGCAGAACCCTCAAAGACGTGTTCCAGCGGTACAAGGCGATGAGGGGGTTCGACCAGCGATATCAGAACGGCTTCGACTGCCAGGGCCTGTGGATCGAGGTCGGGGTGGAGCGCGAGCTCGGGCTCAACTCGAAGAAGGAGATCGAGTCCTACGGGCTCGCCGAGTTTGCCCGGCGCTGTCGGGAGAAGGTCGCTTGGTCGGCCGGAGAGCTCACCAGGGGCGAGAAGCGGCTCGGCCAGTGGATGGACTGGGGCAACGACTACTACACGTTTTCGGACACCAACATCGAATACATCTGGCGCTTCCTCAAGTTGATGCACGAACGAGGGTGGCTGTATCTGGGGCATCGCTCGACGGAGTGGTGCCCCCGGTGCGGAACCTCGATGTCGCAGCACGAGCTGTCGCAGGGCGACGTCTATCGAGACAAGACCGACCCGTCGGTGTACGTTCGGTTCCCCCTTCGGGAACGCTCGGGCGAGTCGCTGGTCGTCTGGACGACCACGCCGTGGACGTTGCCGGCGAACGTCGCCGCGGCCGTCAAGCCCGACGCCGAGTACATCTTGCGGGAGGACGGAACCTGGGTCGCGCGTGCCCGGTACCCGAGGGACCAGGCATTGAAGACCGTCCGCGGCGAGGACCTCGTCGGCCTCACCTACGAGGGGCCCTTCGATCATCTCCCCGCTGCCGCCGGCATCGAGCACCGGGTCATCCCGTGGGACGGGGTCTCACTCGAGGAGGGTACCGGCATCGTCCACATCGCGCCGGGCGCGGGAACCGAGGACTTCGAGCTGTCTCGCGTGCACGATCTCCCCGTCCTGGTGCCGGTCGACGAGGCGGGGCGCTTCTACAACGACTACGGTTGGCTTCACGGCCTCGGGACGGTCGAGTCGGCGGACCAGATCGTGTCCGACCTCGCGGAGCGGGGCCGGCTCGAGGGGGCCGACGAGATCGTCCACCGCTACCCCCACTGCTGGCGCTGCCAGACGCCCTTGATCTTCCGGGTGACGGACGACTGGTTCATCGCGGTGGACGACCTGCGGCCGCGGCTGCTCCAGGCCAACGCCACCGTGAACTGGATCCCGGACTACATGGGGAAGCGGATGGATGACTGGCTCCGCAACCTCGGCGATTGGAACATCTCACGGCGGCGCTACTTCGGGCTGCCGCTCCCGTTCTACCCGTGCTCGTGCGGCCACCTGAACGTGATCGGCTCCAAGCGGGAGCTCGAGGAGCGGGCCACGTCCGGGCTCGACCAGCTCGAGGAGCTGCATCGACCGTGGATCGACGCGGTGACGATCAGGTGCGAGCAGTGCAGGAGCGACGCCAGGCGAGTCGCCGAGGTGGGCGACGTGTGGCTGGATGCCGGGATCGTCCCCTTCTCCACGCTCGGATGGCAGAACCCGACGTGGATAGAGGGCGGCTACGCAACCGGCGCGTCGAAGGGCCTGTCCACGGCCGACCTCCCCGACCACGCCTACTGGGAGAAGTGGTTCCCGGCCGACTGGGTCTCGGAGATGCGGGAACAGATCCGCCTGTGGTTCTACTCGCAGCTGTTCATGTCCGTCGCGCTCACCGACCGCGCCCCGTTCAGGGAGGTGCTGGGGTACGAGAAGATGCTCGACGAGCACGGCCGAGAGATGCACGGCTCCTGGGGCAACCAGATCGAGGCCGAAGACGCCTTCGCTCGCATGGGCGCCGACGTGATGCGCTGGCAGTTCTGCGCTCAACCTCCGGATCAGGATCTGCTCTTCGGGTACGGCCCAGGCCACGAGATCAAGAGGCGGCTCCTGACGTTGTGGAACTCCGTCTCGTTCTTCGTCGAGTACGCGAACATCCAGGGGTTCCGGCCGGACTATAGCGATCTCTCCACTGGCGTTCCGGGTGAGCTGCACCCGCTCGATCGCTGGCTCCACGCGAGAACGCGCAAGCTCGTCAAAGAGGCCACGGCCGGCTATGAGGCCTCGATGACCGTCAACGTCATCCGAGCCTTCGATGCGTTCGTCGAGGATCTCTCGATCTGGTACATCCGGCGGTCCCGGCGCCGCTTCTGGCAGGGCGACGACCTCGCCCTGCGCAGCCTGTGGAGCGCGCTGGTCCTGGCCGTGCGGGTCATCGCCCCGATCATCCCCTTCCTCTCAGAGCACCTGTGGGGCAACCTCGTGGCCGGGCCTTGTCCCGACGCTCCCGATTCGGTCTTCCTGGCCGGTTGGCCCGCCGAGCAGGGCTACGACTCCTCGCTGCTCGATGAGATGGAGGAGACCCGCCGGGTCGTCGAGCTGGGGCGACGGGCCCGCGCTGAGGTCGGCATCAAGCTGCGACAGCCCCTACGGCGGGCGTACGTGCGGGGAGCCGGGCTGGCCAGGAGGCATGCCGACGAGATCCGGGACGAGTTGCGCGTCAAGGAGATCGGGTTCGACGAGGGCCCCCTCGCCCGGCCGACCCTCCTGCCCAACCTGCCAGTCCTGGGGCCGAGGCTGGGGTCGAGGGTGAACGATGTGCGGGCCGCTCT
>VAYC01000106.1:0-4337 GCA_005885025.1 Actinomycetota bacterium
CCCGGAGACCCACCTCGTCCTGGACCTGGGCAACCTTCGGGTACAGGAGGTCCAGCGTCACGCACACCTCGGTGCCGGCGTCCTTGAGCTGGTGCGAGAGCTCCCGTTCCGTGTACAGCGGGTTGTTTCCCACGACCACGGCCCCGATGCGGAGCGCCGCGTAGTAGGCGATCACGTACTGCGGGCAGTTCGGCAACACCAGGCCCACACGATCCCCTCGGCGTACCCCGAGCGACAGGAGGACGCCGCTGAACTGCTCAACCTGCTTGAGCAGCTCGCGGTAGGTGAGGGTCTTCCCCATCGGGGCGCCGGGCAGCCAGAACGCGATGGCCGGGGCGCTCGGATGACGGCGGGCAGCGTCCTCCAGGATCGAGTAGAGAGACTTCTCGGGATACGGAGCGAGGGAGGGAGGGACGCCATCCGGATAGCTGGCGAACCACGGGCGGTGCTCGCTCATCCCCTCCCCTTTCCTCCAGATCGAAGCCATTATGTCGGACGGATCAGCGCGGGCGCGAGGCCCAGCGTCACCGGGACGTCCCGGTTGCCCAAGTCCGGGACTCGCGATAGCGTTCCAGCCGAACCCGATTGAGGACGAAAGGAGACAGCGCATGGCCCATCCCAATGAGGAGGTCGCCCGCAGCGCGACCGAAGCGCTTTCCAAGGGCGACATGGAAGGCTTCCTCGGCCACCACCGTGACGACGTCGTCGTCCACTTCCCTGGTCGAGGACCGATGGCCGGCGACTACCGCGGGAAGAACGGCGTGGGAGAGATGTTCCAGAAGCAGATGCAGATGCTCGACTCCCCACCCCAGATCGAGACCCACGACATCCTCGCCAACGACGACCACGCCGTGGTCCTGAACAAGGTGCGGGGGACCCGCCACGGCAAGACGCTCGAGCAGCAGCAGGTGGTCGTGTTGCACATCAAGGGCGGAAAGATCGCCGAGGTCTGGCTGCAATTCTCCGACCAGCAGGCCATGGACGAGATGGCTTCGTCCTGATCTCAGGGACGTCCCCCGGCGGTCTCGAAGGTGGCTGATACTATCCGGAGGGCGAACGGAGCACGGAATGCCGCGATCGAAGGCCAAGCGCCGCTACTACCAGCCACCTCCCAGGAAGAAGCCCAAACCAAGTCCCCGCTGGTTTGGCGCCACGATCCTGGGGTTGATGTTCGGCGGCGTGATCGTCATCGTCCTCAACTATCTGCAGCTCATCCCTGGCACGCACCACCAGACCACCAACCTCTATCTCTTCGTCGGTCTGGGGCTGATCGCCGCGGGATTCCTCGCCGCGACCCAGTGGCGCTGACACCGGCGGCCGAAGGGCGCGAGCGGGCGGCTGGGCTTGCCCGCCGAGTTCTGCACCGAGTTATCAACAGTTGGGGAAATCACTAGTGCGCAAGGACTAGATCGTGCCTATCTACGAGTACCGGTGCCGGACCTGTGAGGAGACCATGGAGGAGGTCCAGCCCATGGGGGCTGGCCCGCCGGGTCCTTGCCCGGCGTGCGGGGGGGAGCTCCGGCGCCTGTACGGGAGGGTCGGGGTCAGGTTCGCCGGCTGGGGGTTTCGCCGGACAGACTCGCTGATCCCGGGGGATCGGCCGCGGAAGGACTTCAAGAGGCTCCGCGAAAAAGCGGAGGAGATCGCCGACCGCTAGCCGTTCGACGCTTCGTGCCGAGGCCGCCGGATCACCTTCATCGGTTCTCCGCAGTGTCTCGGGACCTGGATCTCGCCCAGCCGCGTCACCTGGAACTCCGTCCCGCACTCCTCGCACACGAAGAACACGTCCAGGTCGGCCACGTCTTCGGGGTCGATGTGCTCCCTCCGGCCGCCCCCCGCGATCGCCCGGAGGACCGCCAACCCGACAAGGGCGACGAGGACGAACAACGCCGTCGCGATGAGCGCCTGGATCCAGAATGAGAAGGCCAGCACAGGGCCAGCGTACGGCACGAGAGGGGTTCGGACGGAGGTCTGCTAGCCGAGGCGTTCGATGATCGTGGCGTTGGCCATGCCGCCGCCCTCGCACATCGTCTGAAGGCCGTACCGGCCGCCACGCCGTTCCAGTTCGTGCAACATGGTCGTCATCAGTTTGGCGCCGGTCGCCCCCAGCGGATGGCCCACGGCGATCGCTCCCCCGTTCGGGTTGACGTGCTCCTCGAGCCAATCATCGGAAATGCCCAGCTCCCTTTGCCAGGCGAGGACCACCGAAGCGAAGGCCTCGTTGATCTCGACCACCTCGATGTCCTCGAGCGTGAGGCCGGCCCGCTCCAGGACTCGACGCGTGGCCGGGATCGGGGCGGTGAGCATGAGGATCGGGGAGTCCCCGGCGAGTGAGAACGAGAGGAAGCGGGCGCGCGGCGTGAGGCCGAGCTCTTCGGCCTTCTGCCGGCTGGCGATCAGCACGGCGGAAGCGCCATCGGAGATCTGCGAGGAGTTTCCCGCCGTCACCGTCCAACGGAGCTGGCCGGGTAACATCTGCTCGAAGCCTTCCGATTTGAACGCCGGCTGCAGCGTCCGCATCCGCTCTCGGTCCGGTTCCATCCGGATGCCCTCGTCGCGATCGAGGAGGACCTGTTCTCCGTTGGGCCCGGCGACCTTGAGCGGGAGGATCTCCCGCTTGAGGTACCCCTCTCGGGTGGCACGCCCCGCCCGCACGTGCGAGCGGTACCCGAAATCGTCGCACGCCGCGCGGCTGATGTCCCATGTGGTGGCGATCAGGTCCGCCGAGATGCCCTGCGGGACCAGCTTGCCCTCGTAGCGGGCGAGCAGTTGCTGCCCGAACGGGTTCGCTCCGGCCATTGACGAGCCCATCGGCACGCGGGTCATGTTCTCCACGCCCGAGGCCATGACCAGGTCGTACGCGCCGGCCATCACCCCTTGCGCCGCGAAATGGATGGCCTGCTGGGAGGAGCCGCACTGCCGGTCCACCGTGGTTGAGGGAATGGTCTCGGGGAACCCTGCGGCCAGCCAGCCGTTTCGACCCACGTTGATCGACTGCTCACCCACCTGGGAGACGCACCCCGTGATGTTGTCCTCGATCTGTCCCGGGTCGACGCCCGCACGGTTGACGGCTTCCTTCAGCACCTCAGCGAGAAGGTCGACCGGGTGGATGCCCTTGAGCGACCCGTCGCGCTTCCCGATCGGCGTGCGGACGGCTTCCACGATCACGGCTTCGCGGATCTCAGGCATCGGAAAGTGACTCCTTCCCGCTCGCGGCCCCAGGAGGCTCGAGTCCCCCCTCCTCCAACCTACCGCTTGGTAACCTACGAGAACACTGTAGGTGCGCAGTAGCCCATCGTCAATCGAGATGGGGGCAGCACCCCCATGGCAGTGGGAAAACCCGCCCTCAGATGTGGAGGGCAGACCTCTTCACCGTTCGAACTCCGGAGCGCACAATCTGGCCGGAGGATCCAATTCATGTCAGCAAGAGCCGCGAAGGCGATCACCTGGTCGGTCTGGGCGCTTACCGTCGGGCTGGTGGCGGGCGCCATCATCCTGACCGTCCTCAACCGATCGGCGGTCGACGCGAACACGGCGAGTTTCTACCCCCTCATCTGGCTGTCAGCGCTGTCGTTCGTGACCGTTGGTTCGCTGATCGCCAGACGACACCCGGCCAACGCTATCGGGTGGCTTTTCTGTGTGATGGGGGTCGGCCTGGCCGGCCTCACCTTCGGGCAGGAATACGCGATCCGCGGCCTGAGCACCGCACCCGGCTCGCTTCCACTCGCCAATTGGATCGGCTACGAGACGGACCTGTCCGGCTCCCGCCAACCGGTTGCGGCTCCGGCCGCAGGGCCGGTGGCGACCAGAATGGTCAAGGCGACGGCGACGGGTGCACGGAGCGAGCGCACGATCCCTCCGGAGGACTCGATCGGGGCATGAAACACCAAACGAGCGGGCTTGGCGAAAGCCACTCCCCCGCCTTGGAGGAGGCGTCATCGTCCTGTCGTCGCTGGCCGCCGTCGTGTCGCTGATCGTCCGGCTGCGGCGAGCGAGCGGCGTCGAACGCCAGCAGGTCCGGTGGCTCGCCTATACCGGCGCCGCGGTGCTCCTCCTGTTCCCGCTGTTCCCACTGGCGCTTGCGCTCAACAACAACCAGGTCCTGGGGGGCATCTTCTGGACCGGCGTCAGCTTGATCCTGTTGCTGGGCATCCCTGCTGCCTCCGGCATCGCCATCCTGAAATACCGGCTCTACGACCTCGACGTAGTGGTGAAGAAGACGGTGGTCTTCGGCGCGCTGCTTGCGTTCGGCACGCTCGTGTACCTGGCGGTGGTCGTGGGGATAGGGGCAGCGATCGGGAGCAAGAGCAACCCCGCGCTCACGTTGGCGGCCGCCG
>VAYC01000106.1:4415-4843 GCA_005885025.1 Actinomycetota bacterium
TACTCTCCGAGTTCTCGGACCGGATGGCGGCGACCTACTCGACCGAAGAAGTGCTGCCACGGATGGCCCAGATCCTGGGCGAGGGAACCGGGGCCCAGCGCGCGGGCGTGTGGCTGCGGGTGGGACCGGAGGCGCGACTGACCGCCTCCTGGCCGCCCCTCGATGGAGACGAAATGGGGAGGATGGCGGTCGCCATCGACGACCTCGACCGCCTCCCCGGCGGCGACCGGACGTTCCCGGTCCGGCACCGGGGCGAGGTCCTCGGAGCGCTCACGGTAGCGATGCCACCGATCGAGCCGCTCACTCCTTCGCAGGAGAAGCTGGTTGCGGACCTGGCGTCGCAGGCCGGCCTCGTCCTCCGGAACGTCGGGTTGATCGAGGAGCTCAGGGCTTCGCGGCAGCGATTGGTGGCCGCCCAGGACGAGGAG
>VAYC01000106.1:4882-11055 GCA_005885025.1 Actinomycetota bacterium
CGGGGCGCAGCAACAGCTGGTGGCCCTCGCGGTGAAGGTGAAGCTGGCCCAGACCGTGGCCACTCGGGATCCCCAGAAGACCGAAGCCATGCTTTCCGAAATGCAGTCGGATGCTCAGAGCGCGCTGGAAAACCTCAGGGACCTGGCCCGGGGGATCTACCCGCCCCTCCTCGCAGACCAGGGCCTGCCGGCTGCCCTCCGGGCGCAGGCGCGGAAGGTGCCCGTCCCGGTTACTGTCGAGGCCGCCTCCATCGGCCGCTATCCGCAGGAGGCCGAGGCGGCCGTGTACTTCTGCTGCCTGGAGGCCCTCCAGAACGTCGCCAAGTATGCTGATGCGTCCTCGGTGAGTGTGAACCTGGACATCGAGGACGGCCAGCTCAACTTCGAGATCTCGGACGACGGTCGTGGGTTCGACTCGGCGACTACTCCCCTCGGGTCGGGGATTCAGAACATGGCCGACCGCCTCGCTGCGCTGGGCGGCTCGATCGAGGTTCAGTCCATTCCGGGCAGGGGGACTTCCGTGCGGGGCCACATTCCCGTCAGCCCCTGACAGGTGGTTCGCGACCAAACGGCAGGCTTGGAGCCGGCGAGCTCTACAACCCTTCGTACGCCCGCTCGAGGAGGTGCTGCTGCTCGAGCTCGTGGATCGTGGCGCTCCCGCCCGCAGGACTGGCGCTCTCCGGCCGAGCGACGTGGCTGAACGGGATCCCCTTGGGGAGCGCGGAGTGGAGGCGGGCATGCACGAACGCGTATGCGCCCATGTTCTCCGGCTCTTCCTGCACCCACCGGACGGCCTTGGCGTTCGGGGAGCGAGCGAGCTGCTCCAAGACCTGTTCAGCCGGGAACGGATAGAGCTGCTCCAAGCGAACGATCGCCACGTCGGTGCGTGACTCCTTCTCCCGCTTCGCGGCCAGCTCGTAGAAGAGCTTGCCCGAAGAGAGCAACACCGCGCGAACACCTTCGGCGGGCAGATCGTTCGGATCGGGAAGCACTTCCTGGAAGCGGCCGAGCACGAACTCCTCGGCCCGGCTGCTCGCCGCGGCCAGCCGGAGCAGCGACTTCGGCGTGAAGACGACGAGCGGCTTCCGGATGTCTCGGTGCATCTGCCGGCGCAGCAGGTGGAAGTACTGGGCGGGCGTCGAAGGCACCACGACCTGGATGTTGTCTTCTGCGGCAAGGGTCAGGAACCGCTCGAGCCGGGCGCTCGAATGCTCCGGCCCTTGGCCCTCGTACCCATGCGGCAGGAGCAACGTCAACCCGCTGGTCTGGCCCCACTTGTCCTCACCGGCCACGATGAACTGGTCGACGATCACCTGCGCCTCGTTGATGAAGTCCCCGAACTGCGCCTCCCAGATCACGAGGGCGTCCTTGGCCACCACCGACTCCCCGTACTCGAATCCCAGCGCGGCGAACTCGTTCAACGGGCTGTCGTAGATGAGGAACGCGCCTTGGTCGGGCGAGAGGTTCGCCAACGGATACCACTTCCGCTCGGTCCGGTGGTCGACCAGGACGGCGTGACGCTGGCTGAACGTACCCCGCCGCGAGTCCTGGCCGGTGAGCCGAACCGGGACCCCCTCCAAGACCAGCGACCCGAAAGCGAGCGCCTCGCCCATCGCCCAATCCACCTCGTCCCTTTGCAACATGTTCCGCCGTCGCTCGAGCTGCTTGGCGAGCTTGGGGTGCGGTGTGAAGTCCACGGGCCACGAGGTCACGGCCCCCAACACGCGATCCAGGACCTCCCGATCCACCCCCGTCTGGATCGGAGGAAGGACCCCGAGCGACTTGGGCTTCCGCCGCTCCGGCGCCGGCGGCGCACTCTCCTTCGTCTCCTCGAAGGCTTCGTCGAGCCGCTTCCGATAGTCCTCCAGAGCGGCCTCGGCTTCCTCCACCGTGATGTCGCCCCGGTTCACCAGCGACTCCATGTACAGCTTCCGGACCGAGCGGTGCTGCTCGATCTTCTGGTACATGAGCGGCTGCGTGTAGCTCGGGTCGTCGCCCTCGTTGTGGCCGTAGCGCCGGTAGCAGACGAGGTCGATCACCACGTCCTTTCGGAACTGCTGGCGGAAGGCCATGGCCAGCGTCACCACCCACACGCAGGCCTCGGGGTCGTCCCCGTTCACGTGAAAGATCGGCGCCTGCACCATCTTCGCGATGTCGGTGGCGTACTGGCTGGAACGGCCTGCGTGCGGCGCGGTGGTGAACCCGAGCTGATTGTTGATCACGACGTGGACGCTCCCGCCGGTCGTGAACCCCGGCAGCGCGCTCATCCCGAACGTCTCCGCCACGACGCCTTGGCCGGCGAAGGCGGCGTCGCCGTGGAGCAGAAGTGGGAGCACCCTGGATCGGTCCTGCTCGTACGCCGAGTCCTGCCAGGCCCGGGCCATCCCCTCCACGACCGGGTCCACCGCTTCCAGGTGAGAAGGGTTCGAGGCCAGCTCCACCGTGATGGTGGCTCCGTCCCGGCCGGTGAACTTGCCGGTGGTCCCCACGTGGTACTTCACGTCGCCCGACCCCTGGATGGTCTCGGGGTCGATGTCGCCTTCGAACTCCCGGAAGACCCGGGAGTAGCTCTTGCCGACGATGTTCACCAGCACGTTGAGCCGGCCACGGTGCGCCATGCCCATCACCACGTGGTCGACTCCGCTGCGGGAGGCGTCCTCGAGCAGGAAGTCGAGCATGGGGATCAGGCTCTCCGCCCCCTCCAGCGAGAAACGCTTGTGGCCCACGTATTTGGTGTGCAGGAAGCGCTCGAAGCCCTCGGCGGCGTTGAGACGCTCCAAGATGTGACGCTTGTCCTCGGGCCCGACCTCGTGCCGAACCCCCTCCACCCGCTCCTGCACCCACCGCTTCTGGTCGGCCTCCTGGATGTGCATGTATTCGATGCCGACGGTCTGGCAGTAGGAGTCCCGGAGCAGGTCGATGACCTGCCGTAGCGTCTGCCGCGGCTCGCCGAGCAGGTCGTCCACGAAGAACTCACGGTCGAGGTCCCACACCGACAGGCCGTGGTAGGCAGGGTCGAGCTCGGGATGGGACAGCACTTTGCCCGCGCCCAACGGGTCGAGGTTCGCCAAGAGGTGGCCCCGGACCCGGTGCATGTTGATGAGCCGAAGGACGTGCGCCTGCTTCTCCATGTGGCCGTCGGCCTCTTCGGCCACCAGCGGCGAGCCGGTGTCCGGGGTCCACTTCACCGGCTCGTACGGGATGCCCAGCGCTGCGAAGACCCCCTCGTAGAAGCCGTCGCCCCCGGTCAGCACCTCCTCGAGCTTCGCCAGGAACAGCCCGCTCTCCGCCCCCTGGATGACTCGGTGGTCGTAGGTGCTGGTGACCCCGAAGACCTTCCCCACCCCGAGCTCCGCCAGGGCCGCCGGATCCGCTCCCTGGTATTCGGTGGGGTAGTCGATGCGGCCTGTGGCGACGATGAGCCCCTGGCCCTTCATCAGTCGCGGGACCGAGAGCTGCGTCCCGATCGTCCCGGGATTGGACAGCGTTACGGTGGTACCGGAGAAATCATCGGGGGTCAGCTTGTTGGTTCGAACCTTCCGGATGACGTCCTCGTAGGCCGCCCAGAACTGGGCGAAGTCCATCTCGTTGGCCCCCCTGATGTTTGGGACCAGCAGCGTCCGCGAACCGTCCTCCTTCTCCACGTCGACCGCCAGCCCCAGGTTCACGGTCTGGTGGCGAACCACGTAGGGCTCGCCATCCACCTCGAGATAGCTCGATTTCATCGCCGGCACGGCCTCGAGCGCGCGGAGGATCGCGTAGCCGATGAGGTGGGTGAAGCTCACCTTCCCGCCGTCCCGGTTGGCGGCCAGGTACCGGTTCACCAGCCGCCGGTTCTCCTCGAGCAGCTTCGCCGGGATGAATCGGAACGACGTGGCGGTGGGGACCTCCAGGCTGGCCTGCATGTTCTTGACCACCCGCTCGGCGGCGAACCTGATCCGTTCCGCCCCCTCCGGAGGCGCAACGGACTTGCGAGCCGGTATGGCCTCCGAAGACCCCTCGCTGACGCTCGGGGCCTTCTGCGGCCTTTCCGGAGCTCTGGCCTTCGTCTCCTGCGCGGGCCTCGCCGCGACCTTGCGGTCCTCGGGCCGGGCAGCCGCCTCGCCGTCTTCGCGGGCAGCCTCGACCACGGCCTCCTTGGCCTGCGGAGCGGACTCCGCCGCCTCGGGGCCGGCACCATCCCCGATTCGGGGGCGGAAATCCTCGAAGAACTCCCGCCACTTCTCGTCGACGGAACCCGGGTTCTCGCGGTACTGCCGGTACATCTCGTCGATCAGCCACATGTTCGGCCCGAGGGCCGAGGTGTCGAAATCCCCGTACGCGCTCATCCGTCCTCTTGGGTTGCTCCATCCACGAGCGTACCCGTTCCCATGGCAACGCTGAAGCGCCGGACGAACCGCCCGAAGGGATCAGCCCTGGCGGAAGGAGTCCACGGTCATGCGGAGGCCGTCCTTGAGAGACGTCCAGGGTTGCCAGCCCAGCTCCTTGGCGGCCAGCTCGACGTCCAGGGCGCTCCGACGGAGATCTCCCTCCCGGCGCGGCCCATACTGCGGCTGCCCCCGGAAGCCGGTCAGGGTGCACATGAGGTTGAAGAGCCGATTCACGCTGGTCTCAACGCCCGTGCCGACGTTCACGACCTCCCCCGACCCGCGCTCGGCCGCCAGGGCGAAGGCGTGGACGGCATCGTCGACGAACGTGTAGTCCCGGGTCTGCTCGCCGTCCCCGAAGATCGTCGGGGTCTCACCCGAGAGCATGCCGGCGGTGAAGATGGCGATCACGCCGGCCTCGCCGTAGGGATCCTGGCGAGGGCCGTAGATGTTTCCGAGGGCCAGAGCGGTGAAGTCCAGGCCCCGGGTCCGTCGATAGAACTCGAGGTACTGGATGCCCACCGCCTTGCTGATCCCGTAGGGCGAGACCGGCTTGGCCCGGTTCCTGGCGTTTTCCTTCACCGGCAGGGCCTTCGGTTCGCCGTAGAGCGTCCCTCCGGAGGCCGCGAACACGACCTTCCTCACCCCGGTCCCCGCAGCGCACTCCAGGACGTTCAGCAGGCCGATCAGGTTGATGCTCGCGTCCAGGGCAGGATCCTTGATCGAGACGGCCACCGAGGGCTGGGCCGCCGTGTGCAAGACCACCTCGGGCCGGTACCGCTCGAACAGGGCCCGGATCTCGGGATGGCGGATGTCGATGGTGTGGAACGTGAGCTGCTGCCCGTAGCTCCGAGCTTCGGCCAGGTTGGCGATCCGCCCCGATGAGAGGTCGTCGACGGCGACGACGCGCTTGCCCTCGGCCAGCAAGCGGTCGCACAGATGTGAGCCGATGAACCCGGCCCCGCCCGTCACGAGGTAGGTCGCCATGCCAGAGCGGAGGCTACCGGGTTTGCGATCCTGGCTGCGGATATCCCGGCACTCGGCCAGAGCGGCCCCTGATCCGCCCCACGGCAACCATGAATGCCCGGACCCGCTCTGGGTCCACGCGATGACTGAGGTCGCTTTCCTGACGGAACCACGTCCCCACGATGGCTCCGTCGGCTCCGGGCAGCAGGGCCTCGGCGTTGTCGGGCGTGAGGCCGCTGCCGATCAGCACATCGGCCACGCCGCGAACCGCAGCCAGATCCTCGGCCGACGGCGGCTGGCCGGTTCGAGGTCCCGAGACGATCAGCACGTCCGCCATGGCCCGCTCGACCAGGTCCAGGGCGGATTCACGGATGGGCCGGGGAAGGAGCGGCACGGCATGCTTCACGTGAACGTCGGCGAACACCGCGACGTGCTCAGCGCCGATCAAGCGCCGCGCCCGCATGAGATCGGCCGCCGCCCCTTCGACGATCCCCTGGTCGGTGACGAAGGCTTCGGACAGCACGTTCACCCGGATGAAGTCGCCACCGCAGACCGCGGCGACAGCGAGGGCATCTCGGGCACAGTTGCGTAGCACGTTCACCCCCACGGGAAGCGAGGTTTGGCGACGAAGCTCGCTCAGAACCCGGCCCATCGAGGCGACGGTCTCGGGGGCAGCCCGGTCCTTGGAGAAGGGCGCGTCTCCCATGTTCTCGATGCAGAGGCCGTCCACGCCGCCGGCTTGGAGGGCGGCCGCATCCTCCAGGGCGATCTCCACGATCCGCTCGAGCTTGCCTTCGTAGCGAGGCGATCCGGGGAGGGGAAGCAGGGGGATCCCGCCGA